>JBEKQR010000377.1:0-4590 GCA_049519515.1 Candidatus Korobacteraceae bacterium | reverse complement strand
AGGCTTTGGCTTGCGTCGCTGGCGGCCGCAGCGCCAACCCTGCCTTTGCCGCTTTACTGTCTAAGGCAGGCAACGCTACTCCCGTAGTTGCGTTCACGGTTACCTACGCCGTCGCCAATGTGTTCCTCACCCTTTGGGGACCTGTCATCGTCGGCATTATCACCAAAAACGCAGCCCACTAATTTCATATTGAGGCGCCATCATGTCAGAGCACGACTTCAGCCAATTCGCGGACCTGAGCCCCTTCGAGCTAAAAGACCAACTGATAAAAACCGCGTCTTCCGACGCTCAGCGAATCATGCTGAACGCCGGGCGTGGCAACCCGAATTTCTTAGCGACATTGCCACGTTGGGCATTTCTAAGCTTAGGTGATTTCGCTATGCGAGAGGCGGAGCGGTCTTACTCATACCTGGACAGTGGATTCGGCGGCCTGCCAGAGCACGACGGTATTGTGCAGAGGTTCGAAGCGTATGCCAACCATCACGGGGAAACCGAGGGAGTCCATTTCCTGCGCGCGGCAATATCCTACGTCAAAGACCAGCTTGGCCTTAACCAGGATGCATTTCTCTTTGAAATGGTCAGTGCATTTCTCGGCTGTAATTATCCGACGCCGCCGAGAATGCTGATGCATACCGAGGAAATTGTAAAAGCGTATCTTGCGCAGGAAATGTTCGGGGCGCATCCGTGCGACGTAAAGTTTTCCGTGTTCGCCACTGAGGGCGGTACAGCGGCAATGACCTACATCTTCCAGAGCCTGCGCGAAAATCACTTGGTTTCGCCGGGAGACAAAATCGCCATCTGTACGCCCATCTTTTCACCTTACCTGGAAATCCCAGTTCTTAACGAGTACCAGTTGCAGGTCGTCGACATCCGGATGGACGAACATGCCGGCTGGCAGCTGCCGAGCGACGAAATCGCCAAGCTGCTTGACCCCGCAATTAAGATATTTTGCATTGTCAACCCAAGTAACCCGCCGTCAACCAAGTTATCCGATGCAGTCCTGGACCAGTTGGCCACGCTGGTTGCAGCGCAGCGGCCGGATCTCTTTATCGTTACCGACGATGTCTACGGCACCTTTGCGGATGACTTCGTCTCACTGTTTGCGAGATGTCCGCGTAACACACTATGCGTTTACTCCTTCTCGAAATTCTTCGGCGCAACCGGTTGGCGTCTCGGCGTCATCGCAGTGCATGACGATAACGCCTTCGATGCGGCGCTGGCTGCTCTGCCTGAACAGCAGAAGCTTCTCCTTGACATGCGCTATGCCTCGCTGACCACCCAGCCGCGCACGCTACGCTTTATTGATCGCTTGGTCGCCGATAGTCGCGCAGTTGCGCTAAACCATACCGCCGGCTTGGCGGTGCCGCAACAGTTGCAGATGGCGTTATTTGCGCTGAATGGGTTGATGGACCGCGAACATCGTTACAAGAATGGCGCCAAACAGCTGATCCGGAAAAGGTATCAAACACTCTATGCAAATATGGGCATCAAGGTCCTGCATGAGCCGAACGATGTCAACTATTACACGCTGATCGACTTGCAAGAGATTGGTGGAAAGCTATATGGACCGGAATTCGAGTCGTGGTTTGTTAAAAGCGATTTAGGAATAAGTTTTCTGTTTCGCCTTGCAGAAGAAACGGGCGTCGTATTGTTGCCCGGCAACGGATTCGAGGTCGTCGATACCTCGGCGAGAGTGTCGCTCGCCAACCTCACTGATGTCGAGTACGCTGCAATCGGGAAATTTACGCGGCGAGTACTCGACGAATACTTTCAAGACTTTAAGAAAACTTGTGACGTGCTGGTCAGTAAATAAATCACCCCGTCACTCATGCATTGTCATTGCCTCCAAGCCTAACAGGCGAGTTTCGCGCAGCGTGCTTTGTGCCAGCACTTCAGCTCACGCGGCGAGGACAATTTTGCCAACAACCGCCCTTGATTTAACAGTTCGGTGGTCCGGTAATAGGGGTCACCTTCCCGAAATAGCGGATGATTCAGCTCACTGCGTCGTCTTTCTGCTCTTGTCACGACGGATAGAGGCGGGTTCTCAGAGAAGAATGAAACAACTCGATAATTTCCTCATTGCTTGTGACGGCATGAGAACAATTCCCAAAACCGCGTAGACGGCATCGGGTTCCCGTATCCAAACAGGTCATCTACATACACTACCGCCGGATTAAGAACCGGGAGAGTGGAGATGATTGATTTCACCAGCCAGTGCAGCGCTCCCTTCGGCTTGTTGTAAGGGCAGTTCTGAATACACAGACCGCAATTCGTGCCGGCTTTAACCCAGAACTCACGGCATCGTGCGTGGTCAGCTTGCCAGCAGAGTACGCCTCTGCTGTTGAAGTCTCCCACAGGTTCATAGGATTGCTCTCCCATGGTGATCGCATTGGCGGGGCACTTCTTTGCGCATTTCTTGCAGGTATCGCAGAAAGCGGTTACGCCGAAACTGATGGGGACATCCGGGACCAGTGGAAGATCGGTGATGATTTTGGAGATCCGGCAACGAGGTCCGAAAACGGGATGTATCAATTTCGCATTGCGCCCAAGCTCCCCGAGGCCGGCATCGATCGCCAGCGGGATATTGAGAGCGGTATCGTTCGCGCTGGGTATGGCGTTGTAGCCCAGCCCGCGGATAAACTCTGCGATCGCCTGAGTGGTAAACCCGATTTGCGAATAAGAGTGCCACGTCGTTGCCATGTGGGTCAGCGTAGGCGCGGTGGCGATTCCCTCGGCTTCCATTTCGTGAATGACCACCAGAACGTATTTCATCGACGCCGGTATGACGAGCGATTTATCCTCTGCGAGTCCCGGCTTCAGGTATTTCTCATAACCACTCTCGTCACCAAAGTGGATTGGGAAAGCCTCGCGTGTCGGCACATCATAGTAATGCGAGTAGACCCAGCGCCTGTCCAGAAGGCATGCGCCAGCATCGGCGCCGCCTAAAGTAAGGGCGAGGCCCTTGAGAATGCGGGTGATCTTATCTGGCTCGCCCTTCCATTCTGGAAGTCCGTCAATGCCTTTATATAACCCCTGCCGCGCCATTGGACTCCAGGACGTCCCTCCGCTGTTCGAGCGATTGATTACATAATTCGTCGAAGCAAGGTTGGCGACCAGCGCGGAAAAATATGCCCAATCCAGCCGGGTAAAACCTGGAACATTCCGGCGCACCTTATCGGCCCTCGACAAGTACAGCTCTTCGTCGGAGAGATGAGCGCGGCCTGGATTCCACTCACCTTGCCATATCATGTTATTTTTCTGGTTGAAACGCCGGTATGTCTCGTTCACGGAATAGCCAGGGCTGGCTGTCGACAATGTCTTGGTCCCCAGTATTCGAATCTTACTCATGGTTTACCCCCACTTGCCCTGACCCGCTTCATCTAACAGACTTTTGAAGGGCGCGGCCTTCGCGACCGTGCCCTTAACGATTTGCAGGAAAAATGAACGTAGCCTCCGGGAGATGCGCGGGAAGCACGAAATCCCGCCACCCTGCGGCGCTATTTTCTCACCTTCTGATGAGATAATCCCGCTCGACCAGCACCTTTTTGTCGATATCGGCCAGCTGCTTACATCCAGTCACGCTCATGATCCTCTGCAGCTCAGCCGTTAAAGTGTTGAGCATCTCGGAAACGCCTTGACTCCCGTCCGCTGCCAGCCCCATGGCCATCGCCCATCCGGCCAGAACAGCATCGGCGCCTAAAGCGAGAGCTTTCATAACGTCCGCGCCCCGCCGGATTCCGCTGTCAACAAGAATAGGGATCCTATTCCCAATTACCCTCTTGATCTCGGGCAGTACCTCGAGTGGGTGGGCGGCATAATCTATGACTTGGCCTCCGTGATTCGAAACCACAATTGCTCTAGCGCCAGCGGCGAGAGCTTTCTCCGCGTCCTCTGGGCTTAACACTCCCTTCACGACAAAGGGAAGTTTGGTCGCGTCCACCAGGGCCTTGAGCTGGTCCAGCGTCTTTGGCCCCATCGGTTTGGGCGCATACGTCCGATCGCCCCTCTTTCCCCCGTAGAAAAACGTGATGTCGGTCCCGACCGCGATAACTCCCGCCGCCTCGGCCTCCTTCAACTCCTTGACCATCGCCTCGATATCCAGGAACGGCTTGACGATCCTAAACGTGGGCACCCCGACCTCCATCACCTCGTGCAGCTGCTGCGCAGTGATAATTCCAAGCCCCATCAATGACCCACTATCCTTGACACCGGCAGCAATCTTCACCAGCGGATTGTCGGTAATCTCGGTCATTCCCGAGAGAGCACCAGTGAAGATTGGCGTCTTGAACGTGCGCCCGAACAGTTTGATTTCGGTGGATGCTGCCTGCGAATCTATGAGCCGGAACCTGAATCCAAAGCGTTCGTAGTATTGCTGATTGTGAAGACCTACATGGTTCGTTTCCGCGCCCCTTCTTGCGTAAATCCCCTCACCCACGGAATAGTTATTGAGAGCGTTCTTGGCCTTCAAATTAGATTCGGCCGCTGCGATGAGCTCACTGTATTCCATTTACCATCCTTCTTTCTTTTGATCGGGACTCATGTTGTGCTGCCTCTTCGAAAGAGCAGCGTGTTCCTGTCGAGGTCTCAATT
>JBEKQR010000376.1:0-4600 GCA_049519515.1 Candidatus Korobacteraceae bacterium | reverse complement strand
CATTGGGGTAAGTAATGCGGGAGCCATCGGTGTCCGCGGCGTGCTCTGTCTGGCCGCGCTCGCTGTGCTGTTTGATGGTGGCAGAGGCAGGCCGTTCGGTGTATTCCGCCTCGCCGCCGGATTCAGGATCGTTGGCCGGAGTCGAGATCACATATCTCTCGCTTGCCCATTTTCCGAGATCGATTACCCGACAGCGATCGCTGCAGAACGGAAATTCAGGTTCGCTCGCCAGCACGATCTTGCGGCAGGTCGGGCAGCGTACGCTTTTGGATTTCCGACGTGGCATGTACGTTACGTTTTCCAAATTCAAGGTTTCAAAGTTTCAAGGTTTCAAAGTTTCAGAGTTGCAAGGTGATGATTGATATTAGGGGTATTTCACTCTGAAACCTTGAAACTTTGAAACCTTGAAACATTCCCTGTGAAATCTGCACTCTTCAATCTTAAATAGCTCAAATCAGCTCGCCCACCAGATCGTAGTCGTGCGCCTCGACGATGCGGCAGCGGTAAAACTGGCCGGGGCTCGCGTCGGCGTGTTCGCCCAGGTCGTTGATGAAGAGTTTACCGTCTATTTCCGGGGCGTGCATCTGGCTGCGCGCCTCCCACAGCAGCTCGGTTTCGCTCGACGGCCCTTCCAGCATGACTTCCAGTTCCCTTCCCAGCATGGCCTTGCGCCGGCGCCGGCTGATCTGCTTCTGTATCTGCATCAGCTTGCGGCGGCGCGCTTCGATCCGGCGCGGCGGAACCTTGTCGCCCAGATGAAACGCCTCTGCGCCCTCCTCGTCGGAGTAGCCGAAGACACCCAGCCAGTCGAACTGGGCCGCGCGCACGAATTCGCAGAGCTCGTCGAAGTCCTCTGCGGTTTCGCCCGGAAAACCAACAATGAACGAAGTTCGCAGTGCCAGCCCGGGGATTTCCCGGCGCATGCGGGCCAGCGAATCGAGAAAGATATTGGCCGATCCGCCGCGTTTCATGCGCCGCAGGAGCGCGCTGGAGGCGTGCTGCAGCGGCACATCGATGTAGGAGCAGATTTTTTCGCTGGCGGCAATTGTCTCCAGCAGGCGCCCAGTGATCTTGTTGGGATAGGCGTAGAGAAACCTCACCCAGCGGAGCTCCTTGATTTCGGCAAGCCTCTCCAGCAGCAACGCCAGCCCGTCTTTCAGGCCAAGGTCCTCTCCGTAGCAGGTTGTGTCCTGGCCGATCAGGGTGATCTCACGCACGCCCTGCCGCGCCAGGCGCTCGGCCTCGGCAACTACCGACTCGAAGCGGCGCGAGCGGAACCTGCCGCGAAGCTGCGGAATGATGCAAAAGGCGCAAGGGTGATCGCAGCCCTCGGCAATCTTGATGTAGGCCCAATGCTTTGGCGTGGCGAGAATGCGCGGGGTGTTCTCGTCATAGAGATAGCTGGGCAGACCGGCTGCCGCTCCGTCCCATTCCGTTCGCGAGAAGCGCCCGGAGCGCTCGCGGGCCTCGCCCTCAGGCCGGCCGCTTGAGGAGGCGGCCAAGCCCGACTTCAGCTTCTGGCTGGCAGAGCCCTGGTTAAGGATTCGAAATGGCGAGCCGGGCTGCGCCAGGCTTGATTGGCCAATGATCTGGGCCGCGGCCAGAATCTGTTCCAGCTCGCCGGTGCCGACCACTGCGTCCACCTGCGGGATGCTCTTCTGAATCTCGTTGCGGTAGCGCTCGACCAGGCAGCCGGCGACAATCAGCTTGCGCGCGCCGCCATTCTCCTTGTAGTTTGCCATCTCCAGGATGGCATCGACCGACTCTTGCTTGGCGCTGTCGATAAACGAGCAGGTGTTGACGACAATTATGTCGGCCTCTTCCGCCTTGGCCGTGATCTCCGCCCCGGCGCCGGCAAGCATGCCCATCATCACCTCGCTGTCCACGAGGTTCTTGGGGCAGCCCAGGCTCACGAATCCCACCCGTGGACGCGCCGCCGCTGAGGGCTTGCGCTCCAGGCCGCTAACGTCTGTGAGCTGATCAACTGCCGGAGGGGGGACTGCGCTGCTGCCTTGGTTGCTCATTGCCAATCTTTCGATTCTAGCATCACGGATTAGCGAGCTTTTGAGAGTCAGGGCCATGTCATTTTTGGTCAAAACATCCCGGGAGGAGGGTGGGGTGCTCACGGTTGCCCCGCTCCAGCCGTTTGCTATAATCAAACTGCCTTTGTTTGTGCTCTTTGCATCCTGAACCTGGCCGGCAATGGATACTCCGACGCGTTCGTGTGGCGTCCGGGGTTTGTGTGCCGGAGCCGTTCTGGCGGGCGGAAGTGGTGGAATTGGCAGACACACCATCTTGAGGGGGTGGCGCCGAGAGGCATGCGGGTTCAAGTCCCGCCTTCCGCACCATCCAGCATCTTACAGAGGCAGCCAAGATCGGCCGGCTTAACGGCAAAAGGACTTCCATGGTTGTATTGATCACCATCGTTCACGTCACTGTTTGTCTCTTTCTGATCGGGGTTGTGCTGCTGCAGAGCGGCAAGAGCGCCGACATCGCCGCCGCTTTTGGCGGTCAGGGCAGCCAGACCGCCTTCGGCCCGCGCTCGGCCGCCAACGCGCTCACCAAGGCCACCGCCTGGGCCGCGGTGATCTTCATGCTCACCTCGTTTACCTTGGCCATCATGGCCACGCGCCGCGCCGCGGCCGGCGGCTCGGTCCTGACCGGGACCCCGGCCACCAAGCAGGCCCCGGCCCAGACGCCGGCGCCGCAACCGCAGCCGGAGAAAAAGTAGACGTTTGCCTGATAAGAGGAATTTGGATTACAAGAAAAGCCTCGCTTAGCGAGGCTTTTTCGCTGCCCGGAAAAAGACGTTTCACAGCACGGCCGGTGAGAGGATCGGATACAGCAACTGAAGAAAATCCACTAGCAGGCTGCTGAAAAAGTTCTCTGTATCCACCAAATGCGGATCCCTCGCGGGCTGAAGCCCGCTCGGGATATTGAAATCTGAAATCAAAAATCGTAAATCTTAAATGTCAGAGGCGGGTTCCATCTGCGCCGTGAAGTGGCGCAGGAACGGCGGCTCGTAGGTTAGCCGCAAGCCGCGCATCTGGCGGCGGCGGTTCCAGACTTCCAGGATGACCTCGATCACGTAGTCGATATGGCTCTGGGTGTAAGTGCGGCGCGGAATGGCCAGCCGCACCAGGTCCATGTTGGCGGCGGCGCCGAACATGAGGGTGCCGATCTCGACCGAGCGCACGCCGCCCTCCAGATACAGCTCGCAGGCGAGCGCCACCCCCGGAAACTGCGCCCGCGGAATGTGCGGCACGAAGGCCCGCGCGTCCAGGTATATGGCGTGTCCTCCGGGCGGCAGCACGATGGGCACTCCGTGCTGCGACAAGTGGTTGCCCAGGTAAGCGGTCGAGGCCAGCCGGTATTTCAGGTAGTCTTCCTCCAGCGCCTCCTGCAACCCGACGGCGATCGCTTCCAGGTCGCGTCCTGCCAATCCGCCATAGGTCGGATATCCTTCGGTTAGGATCAGCAGGTTTTTCTCCTGCTGCGCCAGCACGTCGTCGTTGGTGCAGAGAAAGCCGCCGATGTTGGCCAGGCCGTCCTTCTTGGCGGACATGGTGCAGCCGTCGCCCAGGGCAAACATCTCCCGCGCAATCTGCTTGGGCGTTTTCGCTTCGTGTCCGCGCTCGCGCAGCTTGATGAAGTAAGAATTTTCGGCGAAGCGGCAGGCGTCGAAGTAGAGCGGTATTCCGTGCCGTTTGCACACCGCGCTGACGCACCTGGTGTTCTCCAGCGAAACCGGCTGCCCGCCGCCGGAGTTGTTGGTGACCGTCAGCATCACCAGCGGAACACGCTCGCGCCCGACGCGCTTGATCAGCTCTTCCAGCGCGGCAACGTCCATGTTGCCCTTGAAGGGAGCAACCAGGCTCGGCTGCTTGCCCTCGGGAACGACCAGGTCAACCGCTTCGCCGCCCGCGTGCTCGAGATTGGCGCGCGTGGTGTCGAAGTGCGTGTTGTTGGGCACGACATCGCCCTTCTTCACCATGACGCTGAACAGGATGCGCTCGGCGGCGCGTCCCTGGTGCGTGGGAATGACATGCTTGTAGCCGAAGATATCCTGCACGGAATTGCGGAAACGATCATAGCTGCGGCTGCCGGCGTAGCTCTCGTCGCCTTCCATGATCGCTCCCCATTGAAAGGTGGACATGGCGCCGGTGCCTGAGTCGGTCAGCAGGTCGATGAGCACGTCGTCTGCCGCCAGAAGAAAAAGATTATAATGCGCGGCCCGCAGCAGCTCTTCCCGCTGCGTGCGCGTGGTCCAACGTATCGGTTCGACACTCTTGATGCGAAAGGGCTCGATAATAGTGCGAATGGGCATATGTTTCTCGGTGCTCCGGAAGAGCCGGACGGTTAAGTTGTGAGTCGCTCAATCAAAGTACTTCCAGGGATGCGGCGCGTCAAGTATCCCTGAAATGCGTGCGGGCCGCGCGGGCGAACAGGACATGCCTGTCATCATTCACGATGCGCCGCAAGACAGTTGGAATGGCAAGATGGGATGGTAGCCCTGGGGTGACTCGAACACCCGACCAACGGTTTAGGAAACCGCTGCTCTATCCATCTGAGCTACAGGGCCACGGCGAAGTCAGGTCTT
>JBEKQR010000375.1:0-4604 GCA_049519515.1 Candidatus Korobacteraceae bacterium | reverse complement strand
GTGATTACGTCCAACTCATCCTCTATTCGACCCAAGACAGTGTGAACGGAAATCAGGAAATTCTTGGGATTCGAGGTCTTAAATCCGCGCTGGATGAGCGAATCTCTAATTTGGGTGGCGCTAAGATGCGCGGTAGTCAGTCCCATAATCATTCGGATTTCTTGCGTCAATCCTTCCGGCTCGTATCCGGGCGGTGGCTCCAGTTCATAAGTGTTGCTCTGCGAAAGCGTTTTCAAGGTTTCAATCAACTGCAAAAGCACCACTCTCCGAGCCTCGAGGCGCGCAAGTTCGTCTTGCGCGGCATGGAGTGCGTCTTTGTATTTTTCGCTCACAAGGAGATATATACAAAATGCATGTAACCAATGTCAAGAAAAAACATGATAGGGTTAATCATTTTGTTTCAGAATGAGATAAAGCAATTGCGAACGCCGAGAGCCGTTTAGAGGCGGCGACTGAACGAGTGGGCGTGCTGCGCAAGGCGCCGCTGATTCTAAAACCAATTGAGAAAATTCAACAGGAGGGCGGCTTTATGAAACGAGCAACACAGAAATCAGTCAATACTGGCCCCATCCGTGGTCCCCAGCAAACTCCGCTGTTGCGTATAATCGAGCTTTCAACGCCACAGCAAAATCGGCCTCTGCCGGGGACCCGTTACCTTGAAGATGCGTCCGCCCATTTCTTGTTTGCTGCTGCTGGTTCTGCTGGCATCAGCGCTGTCTTGTCTTGCCCAAAGCTTGTCCGGCACGGTGCGGACGGTTCTGGTTCTGCCCTTCGAAAATCGTTCTAAGGCTCCCGGCCTGGAGTGGATCGGCGAGTCTTTCCCGGAAATCCTCTCCCAGCGGCTCGCCTCCGACTGGATATTTCCAATCAGCCGCGAAGACCGGGTCCGCGCCTTCGATCGCATGGGTATTCCGGTCAACAGCCGGCCCTCGCATGCGACCCTCTACCGCATTGCCGAGCAGATGGATTGCGACTACGTGGTGATGGGCGAATACGACGTCGACGGCCTCAAGTTCACCGCCCGGGCCAAGGTGCTCGGAATGAAGCGGCTGCGGCAAACCTCGCCGGTGGAGTCCTCCGGGCCTTTAGTGAACCTGATCGACATCCAGACCGATCTGGCCTGGCAACTGCTCAAGACCGTGCGGCCGGAAACCACCATCAGCCGCGAAGACCTGCAGCGCTCGTTTCCGGCTATCCGCCTCGACGCGTTCGAAAACTACATCCGCGGCATTCTTGCTACCAGCCGGCAGGAGAAGGTCAAGCGCTTGCGCGAAGCCATTCGCCTCAATCCGCAGTACACGCTGGCCGAGCTTGCATTGGGCAAGAGTTATTTCGCCGACAAGGAGTACGATTCCGCCGCCTACTGGCTGAGCCGGATTCCGCAGAACGCGCGCAAAGCGGGCGAGGCATATTTCCTTCTCGGGCTGTCTTACTACCACCAGAACCAGTTTGACCGCGCCGAGAATGCCTTCACGGTGTCCGTGGCAAAGCTGCCTCTGACCGAGGTTTACAACAACCTTGGGGCGGCGGCTTTGCGGCGCGGCAAGCGCAGCGCTCTGCAACTATTACAACGCACTATCGAGGTGGACCCCAACGATCCCGATTACCACTTCAATTTTGCCCTGGCTCTCTACAAATCCGGCGACTCCGCCGCGGCCGTGAAGAACCTGCGCGAATCGCTGGCAAGGTATCCTACGGACAGCGAAGCCCGGCAGTTCCTCGATGAAATCTCGGAGAGCCCTTCCGCTGGGACGGAGGGTTCAGGCGGCGCGCCAGGCGTGAGTTCGCCGCCCTGGCTGCCGCAGCCGCGACTCAAACCCAATTACGACGAGACCTCCTTCCGCATGCTTGCCATTTCGATCCAGAATGCGGCCCGCAAGGCGCCCGCGGCGCCGGCAGATCAGCCTACCGCTTTCCACCTTCGGCATGGCATGGAGCTGCTTGAACACGGACTGACTATTGACGCCGAGAAGGAATTCGCCCAGGTATTGGCGGCTGATCCCCTGAATTCGGCCGCGCATTTCGGCATGGCCAGGGTGGCCGAGTCCAGGGGCGACATGGCGAAGGCGCAGCAGGAAGCCTCCAGCTCCATCGGCCTGGACCCGACGGCGGCAGCCTACCTGGTTCTGGCGCGCGCCGGCCTGAAGCAGAACCAGTTGATCCTGGCGAGCTACAATGTGGATATGGCCCTTTCGCTCGAGCCTGCCAACATCGACGCTATATCTCTCAAGCAGGAGATAGCGTCGCGGCAGGCGCAAGCCTCGGAGGCAAAGCCGAACTAACCCGGTTCGGCCCATCGTAGCCGTTGGGAGCCGAGGCGCCTCCACCGCTCGTTGTTGCCTCCTTTGGGTCCAAAGCCATGAGCAAGCTATTACGCCTTCACGCCGCCGTTGCACTCCAGCAAACGCAACTGCGGTCCCGCCTTGCGGGACCGGGGGCCACGTTCACAGCCGTTCTGCTGCTCTGCGTTCTGGCCCTTCCCTGCGCGGCCGACGTTCTCAAGATAACCATTGCCAGCCCTATTCAACCGATTACCGAAGAATACATAGGCCGGGCGATTGCCGAGGCGGAAAGGCGCCACGCCGAGGCGTTGCTGATCGACCTGCGCACCCCTGGCGGGCTGGTTGACTCGACCCGCGAAATCGTCGAAAAGATGTTGGCCGCCAAGGTGCCGATCATCGTCTATGTAACACCCAGCGGAGCGCGCGCCGCCTCCGCCGGCTTCTTCATCCTGGAGGCGGCGGACGTGGCGGCCATGGCGCCCGGCACCAACACCGGGGCGTCGCATCCGGTCAGCGCCATCGGCAAGATGGACGACGTGATGAAGACCAAGGTGGAAAACGATACCGCGGCCTTCCTTCGCGCCTATGTTTCCAAGCGCGGGCGCAACGTGCAGCTTGCCGAAACCGCGGTGCGGGAATCCAAGTCCTGGACCGACCAGGAGGCGCTCTCCCAGCACCTCATAGACCTCGTGGCTCCCAGCCAGGAAGATCTTCTAAAACAGCTGGATGGCCGCCCGATAAAGCGTTTTGACGGCACCACCACGACCTTGCGCCTGGCGGGGCAAACGGTCACCGTTTTTCCCATGTCGCTGCGGCAAAAGATCCTGGGCTGGTTCATGGACCCCAACATTTCCTTCCTGCTGCTGGCCCTGGGCGCACTGGCCCTCTATGCCGAGTTCAACCATCCGGGCGCGGTGATTCCCGGCGCAGTGGGGGTAATGTGCATCCTGCTGGCAGTTTTCGCGTTGAACCTTTTGCCCACGCGTTTCGCCGCCCTCACGCTTATTGTTGCCGCCTTCGTGCTTTTCGCGCTCGAGGCAAAATATGCCACCCATGGCGTGCTCGCTATTGCCGGCATCGTGGCGCTGACCATGGGAGGGCTGCTGCTGGTGGATGCTCCCATTCCCGAATTGCGCGTGCATCTGTTGACGGCGCTGGGAGTTAGCGTTCCGCTGGGCGTGATCACGGTGTTCCTGACGAGCATCGCCCTCAAGGCGCGGCGAAGCAAGGTGGCAACCGGAACGCAAGGTATGGTCGGAGAGGTCGGAATCGCGCGCACCGACCTCGCGCCGGCCGGCACGGTCTTTGTCCACGGAGAACTTTGGAGCGCATACGCTTCCCATCCCGTGGCTAGCGGCCAACGCGTCCGCATCGTCAGCGTGGACGGCTTGCACCTGGAAGTGGAACCGCTGGATGACACGGGAAACGGCAAGCGCGGGGAACCGCGCCCGGCGACTCCTGAAAAGGCTCTCAACAATTATGGATCGCAGTTGTCCGCTCTGCGGACGCGATAATCGTTCTGTCGGCGCGTGCCATTACTCGCGGCCCCCATGGAAGCTGAAGCGGTGCTCAGGCTGCGGCTTTGTGTACCTGGAAAACGCGGCCGATTACTCGTCTTTGCGCGACCAAATGGCGTGGCACAAGACCTACGCCGCCGAAGCGGAGAGGCGCAAACTGGACAACCCCGTTCTTTACAGTGCCAGCCGTGCCTCCAAGGCTCTCATACAGCGGCTGTTCAAGCCCGATAAGCTGATCTCGTGGGTGCGCCGCTATCTTGTCCCAGGGCCTGTGCTCGATGTGGGCTGCGCCGACGGCCATACGCTGGAACGGCTTCCGCTGGAATTCATCCCTTACGGAATTGAGATATCGAGCGAACTGAGCGCCATTGCCAGGCAGCGATTCGCTCCGCGCGGAGGCCACGTCGTCAATGCAGACGCCATTCATGGCCTGCAGCAGTTAGCAGAGCGGTTCTTCACAGGGGTGATAATGACGGGATTCCTCGAGCACGAGACGAATCCGCAGGGCGTGCTCCTGGCGGCCGTTCGCATAATGGGCGCCGGCACGCGGCTCATCATCAAGGTGCCGAATTACGCCTGCTGGAACCGGGCGATAAGGGGCAAGGACTGGTGCGGCTTCCGCTTCCCCGACCATGTCAACTACTTCACCCCCGCCCTGCTCACTGATCTGCTGACGCATACCGGGTTCCGCATCGTGCGCTTCAGCATCGCGGATCACTTGCCCACGAGCGACAACATGTGGCTCGTGGCGGAGCCAAGGTAGTAGAGCTTGTTTCAAAAATAGTGCTTTGAAGGGGCGTAGCTT
>JBEKQR010000374.1:0-4645 GCA_049519515.1 Candidatus Korobacteraceae bacterium | reverse complement strand
TGAAAAGGTATTTCCCATCATCGAGCTGGTGGCACGCGAGCGCCGCAAACGGGTCACGACCGGCGAGATGAACCGCTTCCTGCGCCAGATCGATTTCGAGCGCGCCTCCGTTCCAGCGGCGCGCAAGGTCAAGGTTTATTACATGACGCAGGCCGCCATCGCCCCGCCGACCTTTGTGCTCTTCACCGACAAGGACGTGAAGCTGCACTTTTCCTACCAGCGCTTCCTCGAGAACCAGATTCGCAAGCAGTTCCAGTTTGTGGGCACGCCCATCTGGATCAAGACCCGCCCTCACAAACGCCGCGAGTAGATCCATTTCAGATTGTAGATTTCAGATTATTGATTTGAAAGATAGGCAGCCTACGGCATCCACCCTCGTTGCCGCTTTGCGACTAGGCTGGGTTTGGCAATACCGGCGGGAATACCTGGAATTTGTCATGTTGAGCGCCAGCGAAGCATCCCAGTACCGGTTGTAAGCAAAAACGGAGCTGAAGGTTTTTTATGAAAAAGTCCCAGACGGCGCGAATTAGGATGCTCGCAGGGGATGCTTCGCGCCTCCTCGCGGAGGTGCTCAGCCTGACACTCGCGATGCTTGACGACAACCACCATCGCAGACACCTTTTTTTGTCGAATAGTGGACAGCGAACGGCATCTGCGCTTCGGACCCAATCTGAAATCAAAAATCTTAAATCAAAAATGTTTCAGTTGATTTGATCGGGTTTGGCGCGGGCGATGCGCTCGTCGATGGGCTTGCGGCCGGCGTAGCCTTCTTCCATGCCATGCCAATGGGTGATGGAGGCTTCGCCCAGTTTCCAGCACAGCAGCACGATCTCGCCGCTCTCGACCTTGCAGGGAAAGTCGAGCAGGCCCGTCTCCAGGTCCTTCACCTGCACGCCGATGGCGTTGATCTCGGCGAGGGCGTCCTTGGCTTTTTGCAGCGCCTTGTCGCGTTCGGCCCGGCGCTGGGCCCAGTATTTCACGTCGAGCATGGTGCCGCCGTTGAGGAAGATGCGCTCCTGCAGCGACTGCAATTCGGCCTCGACCTGCTCGATCTTCTGTTTGGCCTCCATGGAGGCGCGCAGCAGCGACTCCAGGATGGGCAGCATGGCTTGGGCTTCCTGCAACGAGAAAGTTCGCATAGGGCGCGGTCCTTGATTATTGTAAACCGGAAGGCCAGGAAGAAGCGCATTGAGTTTCCCGATTTGGGGCCTGATGCGCGCCGGACGCGCGTTTTCGCGAAACCTGTTTCCGGCGGCTGTGTTTGCTACTACAATCAGCTTTTCAGGGGGAAGTTCATGGGAAAGCGAAGTATTGCTTTCATAGCGATATGCGGACTGATTGGGTTGGCGGCTGTCTTAAGCGGCTGTGGCGACTTCTTTGTCTCGCCGAATTCGGTAGGAAGCATAACGGTGAGCCCGACCTCGGCATTACTCGCCCTAGGTACCACGCCCGTGACCGGCTGTCTGGGCGTAGTATGTCAGCCATTGATCGTTAACGCAACCGACGTGAACGGCAATTCAGACCCTAACAACCCAGTCA
This sequence comes from Candidatus Korobacteraceae bacterium, assembly GCA_049519515.1. Taxonomy (GTDB): domain Bacteria; phylum Acidobacteriota; class Terriglobia; order Terriglobales; family Acidobacteriaceae; genus CAWBRT01. Next base: position 3,106 of record JBEKQR010000374.1, on the reverse strand, counting down.
CAGGTTCCTCGACGTGTGCCAGCAACAATAACGCCGTCGTAAAACTCGACGCTACTCCTGGTTCTTCTTGCGTGATGGACGCAGTTGGCGCCGGCTCTACGTTCGTAACGGTTAGCCATAGCGGCGCAACCGCTGTCACGATACCCTTTGCCGTGACCTCGACTACCATTACCTCAATTATCCTCTCGCCAGCTAGCGTCTCGATGAGCCTTAGCGGCAACACGGGACCAAGCACGACGCCACTGGTTGCCAGAGCGCAGGATAATACCGTAATCAGCAGTTTTGTTACCTGGGCCTCAAATAATACCGGCGCTCTTTCAATAAGCTCTTCTGGGGTGGCTACTGCAGGTACCGTGATAGGGTCAACCGTCGTGACTGTTACCGCCTCACTCAATGGCAGCGCTACAGGCGGCACCACGGTTAACTCGAGCAATTCAATTTCGGTAACAGTAAGTCCGTGAGCCCGCGTTCTCGTCCCGGAGTTGGGTACTTCTACGGATAGCCCGACTCACCTATTTCGTTCGAGTGGGGCGGGTGGCCCAGAGTTGGCGCTGTTCCAACTCTGGGGCTTTGCGTGTGCCTCATCTTGCCTGAAACTGTCTGGCACGAGCTGTCCACTCTGACTCGATTTCCACTCCAACATCCGCACCGTTCCAATAATGCCGGAAGCTGCTCCAGGGCCATTGCTCCGGCGAGGAGCACAATCCACGCTTCACCGGATTGCGATGAATGTATCGCAACTTCTGAGAGAACTCATCGTAATCTCTCATGTAGCGGTCGTAATAACGTGTCTGCCAGAAGGCAGTGCGTTCTCCCGCGTGTTCCATTGCTGCGCCTCGCGCCATCCGCGCCGACGCACTTTTGAGCGATTGCAGCGCGCGTGCAAGCGAGCCGCGGCCTGGCTCGCTGAGCAGAAGATGGACATGCTCGGGCATCAGCACAAATCCGAACACACGCAGACTGTACCGTCTGCGCGTGTTTTCCAGCGCGCGCAACACAGCAGAGCAGGCCTGACTGCTGGTTAAGTGCTTCATCCTCCGATAACACGTAAAAGTGATGAAGTGCGAGTGTCCAGTCTGCTGCAGTCGCACAAGGGCTGTGGGCATTCGTATACGTTACTTGTTCTTCCGCCCAGAATCTGTGACGTTCGCGACAACTGATATTGTTAGACTCTCAAGCCCCCAGAGTTGGAACAGCGCCAACTCTGGGCCACCCGACCCAGCAAGACAGCTCTCGGAAAGAGGGCCTTTTCTTCTGAACCGCCTGCGCCTCAATCGTCGGCGGCAGCCTGCGATGGGCGCGGTTTGAGCTGGTCCAGTCGCGACAGATCCAATTCCATTGCTCCTCCCGCGTTGCGGTACATGGGGGCGAAGCTTGCTCCCCAGACCACCTCGCTCGCGATATAAGAGGAGCGGCTGTGCACTGTCTGGGCGAAGGTCTCGTCGATAGCAGTCAACAGGATCAGGAACTCGGCTTCGGCGGCCAGCAAGCGCTCTTCGGTCCATCCGAAAAGCGGGCTGGCGCGGTCGATGGGATGCACCACGGTCCAGTTCAAGGGCAAGAAGGTCACTCCCTCCCGCTCCAGCAAAAGCGGCGTAAACAGGCGCTGACGGCGGCCGTAGGCGGTTTCAAAGCGGCTGAAAACCACCCGGGCGCGGACGTCGATCAACTGGTTTTCGCGCGCATTCACGATGCGGAACTCAAAGGCGGTGATGTCGCGGTAAGGCGCGATGAGCGCGTGGTTGGAGAATGCAATATCGGCCACCGGCCGCGAAAAGCGGGCAAAGATCAACCCCGCCGCCATGGCGAAGGCCAGCAGGCCGACCAGGGCTTCCACCCCGACCACGGCGTTGGCCACAACGCCCACCGGGGCAACGCTTCCGGAGCCCAGGGTGGCCAGCGTGTCGATGCTGAAAAAGAAGGCGCGCAGGAACTCCGAAGTGTGAATGTCGCCCGCCATCGCCTGCGGCCCGAGCAGATAAAAGATGCAGGCGAAGACCAGGTTGGCAGCCAGGTAGCCCGCCAGCAGGATAGCCAGGAACTTTGGCCATGACATGGTAAGCATGCGGTGATAGCTGGCCGACGATTGCAGCCAGCGCGCGGCCGGCTTCACCACGTTGAACGAGCCGTCGCGATTCAGCAGGCGAAAGCCAGGCTCGTTGGAGACCACCGAGCCAAATCCCAGATCGCTGCTCTCCTGCTGATACAAGTACCCGTTTTGCTGCTTCGGCAATTGCTCCGGCATCTTCGCCTACCTCCATCCCGACCGCGACTTTGTGGGAATCTCCAGATTGGATGATCGTGGAAGGGGTGGAGATCACGCTGGGCTATGGGTCCGTAAGGGCCCCTGCTCCCTGAGCAGCCGCCGGCGCAGACCACCCAGTAATCAACTCCGCCCGGCAGTCGCGGACGACACTAGCGGGTCTGTGACTTCGACCTGTGGGGCCGTTGCTACTCGGCATTGCTGGTTCACATGCACGACCCTGGCCGGCGGAAAACCGTTGAAGAACGTGCTGCTGGCGGCGGCATAGGCACCTATGTTTTCGGAGTAAACCAGATCGCCAATCTCCAGGTCCGGGAGCTCCTCGGTCAGGCTGATGGTATCGAGCGCGTCGCACGTGGGGCCAAAGACGGAGCAGATCTGAGTAGGACCATCCTTGAAACTTTTAAGGCGGTACTGGGCATGGTCAAAGATCATGCCGCTATATGTATGATAGACGCCGTCGTCGAGATAGTAACAAAGTCTGCCCCCGCGAACGGCTTTGCCTATAATCTGGGCGACGGCGGTGGCGGCAGAGGCGACCAGAAAACGCCCCGGCTCAGCAAGGATTTCGATCGGTTCGGGGAAAAGACGGTCCAACTCGGCGTTGATCATTTTGGCCAGCCTCCTAAAGGGAGGGACCGTCTCGTCATAGTGGGCAGGAAAACCACCGCCGATGTCGAGGAGCTTGAGATCGAAGCCACGTAACTTGGCCTCTGCGAAGATGCCCGCGGCCAGGTGCAGTGCCTGGCTGTAGTTCTTAGGGTTCGTGCACTGGCTGCCGACGTGGAAGCTCAGCCCTTCGACCACGAGCTTGTTATTGTGAGCGAAGGCGATCAGGTCAAC
>JBEKQR010000373.1:0-4652 GCA_049519515.1 Candidatus Korobacteraceae bacterium | reverse complement strand
TCCAAGTACGAGCTTGAGCAGCGCCTCTCCGGGCTTGATACGCGCCTGGGCCGCGGCGCCCGTTACCAGGTGTTGAGCGCGCGCCAGCGCCTCAGCCGGTTGGCGCAAAGCGGGGCTTTCGCCCGCATGCAGGATCTGGTGGCGCGCCGGCAGCAGCGCGTCGATGAGCTGGTGTACCGGCTGGCAGCGGCGCAAGAGCGGCAGATTCGCGCCTTGCGCCAGCGGATCGAACTGGCGGCAGTGCGGCTGCGTCACCAGGAGCTGCGCAACCGCCTCAGCCTGATGCGGCGCGAACTCGAAGCCCGCCTGGAGGCGCTGGCCAACGCCACGCGCCACCAGCTCGAAAGGCGCGCCGCGCGGCTGCACCATCTGGCCGGCCAGTTGCAAGCCCTGTCGCCACTGGGAATCCTGGAGCGCGGCTACGCCCTCATCTTCGACGAGCAGGGAAAGCTGGTCACCCGCGCCGATCAGCTTTCTCTGGGAGACGCAATACGGGCGCGCGTGGCGCGGGGACAGTTCAAAGCCCGGGTAGAAGAAACGGAGCCGTAAGGCATTTCAGATTTAAGATTGCAGATTGCAGATTGAACTACAGCCTCTCTTTTAATCTGAAATCGAAAATCTTAAATCTGAAATTCTTCACAGGATATTGAATACCGGCTCGGCCTGCCTCCTGGGCGCCGTTTCCATCACCTTCTCCGCCAGCAGCTCCGGAGCGTCTTCCGGCAACAGGTGGGAGGCCCCGGCCACGAACACCGGCTCGCCGCAGTTGGGCAACGAATCGCGCAGCAGGTAGGGAAGCAGCTTGCTGCGAAACAACGGATCGCACTCGCCCCACAGGATCTGCACCCTGGTGCGAACCGCCTTCAACTTCGGAGCCAACGCTTGCGCGGCCGCAAGCTGAGCCTGAGGGGTCGTGTTACGCAGGAGGCGAGCCAGCGCCAGCGGGGCCGTCCGGCTCCTGGGGTTGCGGAATGGGTAACCATAACCCGCTGCTACCGCCGGCGCGAGCCGCTTGGCCACAGCCCACTGCAAAGCTGGCCATGGCGTCAGACGCCACTGGCGCAGCAGGCTGCCGGTCCACCGGCTGCGCGCGGCGGCAAGCCAGAACGGCAGACGATCGGCAAGGTCCATCACTCGCGCGTCGGCCCACGAGTTGACCAGCACGATTCGGCCCACGTTCTCCGGGCAGCGCATGGCGTAGCGAATGCCGATGGGACCGGCGCAGTCGTGCAAAACCAGGGTCAGCTTGCGCAGGTTGAGTTCGGAGATGAGCTGGAACAGGTGCTCGCCGTAGCCTTCGAACGTGTAGCAGCCGGGATCGCGCGGCTTGCTGGAAAGGCCAAACCCCACCAGGTCCGGCGCGATCACCCGAAAACGGCCGCGCGCGCGTGCAATCAGCTCCCGGAACAGGAACGACCACGTCAGGTTGCCGTGCAGCAGCAGCAGGGGTGGCGCAGCCTCGGGGCCCTCATCCACAAAGCTCATCATCTCGCCGCCGGCAGAGCTGCCGGGGGCATCTCCTTGGAGGCGCAGGTAACGGGTGCGGAAAGGATAAAGCGCCCGGACAGGGTCGGGCAGCCGCGGCGGAAACGATTCGACAATCATCTAAGTTCGGCCGGATGCGCTGACCCGGCGTGCTCTTAGATGTTAACCAAAAAGTTATGGTGGCGCACACGTTGACCCAAGCTCCGGTCAAGGTGCCCCACCTTCCCACATCTGCTAACCACGGCAGATGTGAGGCACGTTACCTGGAGCTGTCAGGCGGCGGTATTCGTGGATAAAGACTTGCCGGTTTTGTTCCGGCCTGCACTTTGCGGCTTGATCGCAGGCCGTGGAAGCACCACCCAGCGTGTGACAACAGCAAAGAGAAGCAGGAACAAGACTACATATATGACGGTCACGGCGCTCACCCCCAACGCAATGCGAGGCTAATTTCCTCTAGCTTGCACGGATTTTTTCGCAGGGACCTTAAGGACTCCGCACCCCACGGAGTCTATGCTGAGGATTGTCTCGCGATATTTGGCAATATTCCAGGATGAAATAAGCGCGCTGGACGCGAAACGACATAAATTTCTCATGCTCAGGCTGATCCGGGCCGTGCCCCAAATCTGCTGCAGTTGGCAGATGTGGGCCGCGAGCATGGTGCCGCATATGCCAGGATGGCCTCCAGGGGAGCATTTGCCGCGCCAATGCTTTCCGCTTAATGGGGGCACATAAGTGAATTACAATGAAGGCAGTTTGCCTGAGATCCGATTCTTTTTATGGGTCTAATGACGAATATCACCGAACGTCTGCCGTCTTTCTCTGCCTGGTCGGCGGTGGACATCCTGCTGGTGGCGGTGCTCACCTATCAGTTCCTTTTGCTCATTCGGGGAACGCGGGCGGCGCCCATGCTGGTCGGGGTTGGCGCCCTGGTATTGACCCTTTACTTTGCCCACAAGACGGACCTCCGCACCCTCGACTGGCTGGTCGGCAACCTGTTGCCGTACGGCATCTTTGCCCTGATTGTGGTCTTCGCCGGCGAGATCCGGCAGGTGCTGGCGCGCATTGGCCGGCGCCTTACCTTCAGCCGCTCGGCGCAGGCCAGCGTCAGCGAGGTCTACGACGACATTATCCTGGCCACCAACCTGTTCTCGCAGAACCAGACCGGCGCTCTCATTGTCATCGAGCGCGAGATCGGGCTGCGCACCTACATAGAGAGCGGAGTGCCGCTGGATGCGGAGCTCTCCTACGATTTGCTGGCCACCATCTTTCGTCCCAGCGCGCCCCTGCACGACGGCGCGGTAATCATCCGCAAGGACCGCATTGCTGCCGCGGCGTGCTTTCTGCCGCTCTCGGTGAATCCGCTGCTCTCCACGCAACTGGGCACGCGGCACCGTGCCGGCATCGGCATCACGGAAGAGACCGATGCCATTTCGGTGATTGTCTCCGAGGAAAACGGCGCCATCAGCCTGGCGGTGGCCGGAAACATTGAGCGCGACATCTCCGCCGAGCGGCTGCGCGAGAGGATGGGCGAGCTGCTGCGGCAGTTCATAGGCTCCGGCGCGGTGGGAGGCAGCCACCACTCCGCCACCCCCGAACTGGAGCAGCAGTTCGAGCAAATTGGCCGCAACCCCGAGAGCGGCCAGTCGGAGGTGGACAACTAGCCATGCTCCACCTGATCCGCGACTTCTGCACCCGCAACCTGGGACTGAAAGTGCTCTCGCTGGGCATTGCCGTGCTGCTGTGGTGGACCGTGGCCCGGGAGCCGGAAGCGCAGATGGTGATGCGCGTGCCCATCGAGTTCTATCACGTCCCCAAGGACCTGCAGTTCAGCTCTGAAACCGTTCCCCAGGCGCAGATCCGCGTTCGCGGGCCGGCCCACGTGATGCGCGAACTGGTCCAGGCGGACGTGCATCCGGTGATCGATCTTTCCAACGCGACTGCCGGCGAACAGACTTATCCTATCCGCTCCAACTCCATTCGCCTGCCGAAAGGCGCGGAGATCGAGCAAATCATCCCGGCGCAGCTGCGCTTGAGCTTTGACCATCCGCTGCGCCGCGAGGTTCCCGTGCGTGCCCGTATTACCGGAACGCTGGTCTCCGGCTTCCGCATTTCCTCCATCGTGGTCGAGCCCACAACCGTGCAGATTGACGGCCCCAGTCGCCGCGTCAAACTCATCGAGAGCGCCCTCACCGATCCGGTCGATGCCACCGGGGTGATCGGCAGCGCCACTTTTACCACCAGCGTGTACACGACCGATCCCCTGGTCAAGGTCAGCAACCTGCAGTCGGCGCGAGTTACGGTCGTGACCCAAAAAATACAGTCAAAGGCAGGAACCGAGTAGTGTCCTCAGCCAACGGAACTAATGGCAGGCAACTGTTTGGCACCGACGGAATTCGCGGCGTGGCCGGCGTCTATCCGCTGGACCGGCGTACCGTCTTTGCCGTCGGGCGTGCCCTGGGGGCGCGGTTGCGGCGGCGCTATAACGAGGCGCGGGTCCTCATCGGGCAGGATACGCGCGAATCCAGCGCCTGGATGGCCGAAGCTTTGCGCTGCGGGCTGGCGGCTGCCGGCGCCGAATCGGTCAACGCCGGTGTCATCACCACCCCTGGCGTCGCCTACCTCACCCGCTCCCGCAAGCTCTCCGCCGGGGTGGTGATTTCCGCCTCCCATAATCCCTGGACTGACAACGGCATCAAGTTGTTCGGGCGCGACGGCATGAAATTGGCTGACGCCATCGAGCACGAGATCGAGCAGGAGATATTCACGCATCTGGAAGAGCTTGCCGCCGACTTCCACCCCAGCCAGGGTGAAGACGGCTCTGGCCGCGAGGCCGCTCCAGGCCTCCCACCCCAGCAAGCCAAAGGCAGGCTTGCTGAGGACCCCGGTCTGTGCGAAAGCTACGTCGAGTGGCTGGCCGCCAGCGTCGAAGCGGCCAAGGTCCGCGGCTTCCGGGTGCTGGTGGATTGCGCCAATGGGGCTGCCGCCGATATTGCCCCCGGGTTGTTCCGCAGGTGCGGTCTGGAGGCCGTTTTTCTTCACACCTCGCCCGATGGCCGCAACATCAACGCCGGCTGCGGCGCCTTGCACCCCGAGCACGTTGCCTCCGAGCTGCGCCGGCGCAAGCAGGAATTCGATCTGGGAATCACCTTCGACGGCGATGGCGACCG
>JBEKQR010000372.1:0-4673 GCA_049519515.1 Candidatus Korobacteraceae bacterium | reverse complement strand
GAATGCCTGATCTGGTGGCTTATGTGGACGGCGGCTGTCACGGCAACCCGGGGCCGTCGGGTATTGGAGTCGTCATCGAGAATGCCGCCGGGCAAAGGGTCAGGATCGCCCGCTGGATCGGCCACCACGACAACAACATCGCCGAGTACGCGGCCCTGCTTGAAGCCTTGCAGCATGCCATCAAGGTCAAGGCGCGCTCGCTGCGCGTCTACTCGGACTCCGAGGTGATGGTCAAGCAGATGACCGGGCAGTACAGGTGCCAGAGCTCTCGTCTCTATTCGCTGCATTGGGTTTGCCGCAAGCTGGCCCGCTCACTCCAGTTCTCTATCGCGCATATTCGCCGCGAACATAACGGCGAAGCCAACCGCTTGGCCAATCGCGCCGTCCGGTCCGCTTGTGCAGCAAAGGCTGAGCTGTAGCCCCATCCCACAATTTATGATCTTAGCTTTTAGTGGAAGCCCACGCCTTCAGAGGCTGCGGAAAAATCTCTGTATCCACCCGATAGCAGATCCCTCGCGGGCTGAAGCCCGCTCGGGATATTGAAAATAAAGGGCCGTTACGGCGCGGCTCAAGGCACCCCGGCAAACCAAATACGGGTTTGCTGGGGACCCCGCAAAGCCGCGCCCCTTCAAAACAATCGCTAGCTGACGTTTTTTCAGCAGCCTGTGAAGGCGTGGGCTTCCACTTTGTGAGCTAGACCGGTTTTCCAGATAACACCGGGAATTTTGCCTCTTTTTTGGCGTACTCTGATAGAGAGCCACCCGTTTACAGCCATGTCCGAAGACCAGTTGAAGCAGAAGATTTCCTCCGGGCTTGCCGACCAGAGCGCGCGCATGGGCCGGGAGAGGGCTTTGCGCGTCATCAAGCCGGCCATGCGGAAAGCAGTGACCGAATTCCCTTACCTGCGCGAGCGCCTGCGCGCGGTCAAGAAATATTCCATCGAGCACCTTGACGAACTGATTGAGAAAGCCATCCGGGCGATGCGCGAGCGGGGCACCAGGGTGTTTCTCGCCGACACTCCGCAGCAGGCATTGGAGTATATCGGCAAGATCGTTGGCCAGGGCCTCTCATCCGAGGGCCTCTCGTCCGGGCCGGCCAAAACGGGCGCACCATCCTCTGCCCGGCCTGCGCAGACGCCTGCGGGCGCGCAGGGACCACCGGTGGTAGTCAAGTCCAAGAGCAACGCGGGCAAGGAAGTCGGGCTGGTCCATTTTCTGGAAGAGCAGGGCGCAACTGTGGTGGAAACCGATCTCGGGGACCGCATTACCCAGTTGGACAAGAGCGCGCCCAGCCACACCATGGCGCCCTCGATCCACGTTCCCATCGAGCGCGTAGCCGAGCTGTTCTCCCGCGAGGTCAACGAGACGCTCCATCCGGAGCTGGAAGAGCTGGTTCGCGCCGCGCGCAAGAGCCTGCGCAGTTTCCTGCTGCGGGCGGACGTTGGCATCTCGGGGGCGAACGCCATCGTCGCCGAGACCGGCGCGATTGTAGTGACCGAGAACGAAGGCAACATCCGCGCGGTAACCAGCATGCCGCGCGTTCACGTGGCCATCGCCGGCGTGGAAAAAATCGTCCCGACCATGCAGGACGCGATCACCGTGGTAAGAAGCGCGGCCGTCTTCGGGGTCGGGCAGGACATCGGCACCTACGTTTCGTTCCTCTCCGGGCCAAGCCGCTTCGAGAACGATGATCTGGCATTCCTGGGTGGCGCCCTGGGCCCGCAGGAGATGCACGTCGTATTGCTCAAGAACGGGCGGGCCAAGGCCATCCGCGAGTCCTACGAGGAGTCGCTCTACTGCATCAACTGCGGAAGCTGCCTGAACTTCTGTCCCGTTTACGCGGCCATCGGCGAAAAGTTCGGCTACAAGTATCTCGGCGGCCGGGGCGCGGTCTTCACCGCCATGCATGCGTATCTCGACAAGGCGCAGGAAGCCGGCCTGTCGCTCTGCCTCGGCTGCAAGCGCTGCGAAGAGGCCTGCGCGGTGGGCATGCAGACGCCGAAGATGATCGCGCGCCTGCGGGCCCAAGTGACCGATGAGAAAGGATTACCCGCTGCCAAACGCGCGGCCTTCCATGAGCTGGCGGCCAATCACCTGCCGCGCTGGATTGCTGCGGCCAAGGCTTTCCAGGCGTTAGGACTACAACCGGCCGGCGATGGCATGGCCAAGCTGCGCTTTCCCACCGAGAACCTGCCGGCGGATCGTCTGCTGCCGCGGCTGGCCAACGAGAGTTTTCCGCGGATGGTCGAGCGGAGCGGAAAGCGGAAGCCCCAGGCCGAAAAGCGTGCAGCCTTTTTCGCCGGGTGCGTGGTCAATTACGTCCGGCCCGACTGGGGCGTGAGTGCGCTCGACATTCTGGAGAAGTTCGGCGTCGAGGTCGTCATCGCCGCCAACGAAGGCTGCTGCGGCATTCCGGCGCTGGAAAGCGGAGACTTGGCCGACGCTCGCGCCATGGCCCGCCACAACGTCGAGACACTGTCCCAGGCAGCTTGCGGCCATCTGCTGTTTATCTGCCCGACCTGCGCCACCGCGGCCATCGAGCAGTGGCCGCGCCTGCTGGAAAACGAGCCGGCGCTGGCGCAAAAGGCCCGCGAGCTGGCCGCAAAGGCGCTCGATATCAGCTCCTACCTGGTGAACGTGCTGAAGGTGAAACTGCCGGCGGACGTGAGTGGGCCCGGCCGCCCTCGGCCGGGCGCTGAGTCGACGAGCGCTGGCGAGCCGCGCAAGGTCACCTATCACGACTCCTGCCATCTGGCCCGCGGCATGAACGTCACGGCGGAGCCGCGCAAGTTGATCGAATCGATTCCCGGCGTCGAGCTGGTCGAAATGGCCGAGCCGGATGCCTGCTGCGGCTTTGGCGGCAGCTTCAGCCTGAGCTACTACAACCTCTCGCGAAGAATCAACGACGAGAAGATCAAGCAGATTGCCGCCACCGGGGCCGAGTGCGTAGTCGCCGGCTGCCCGGGATGCGTCCTGCACATGAAGGACGGAATCCATCACGCCGGCGGCGAGCAGAAGGTGATGCACCTGGTGGAGCTGCTGGCACAGGCCTTCGTGGACAGCGAGGGTGCGGGCAAATGAGCCGTTTGCAGCAAATCGCGAAGTTGCGGGAAGAGCTGGCAGCGCAACGCCGCGAGCTGGTTCAACAGGTCACCGCCATGCGGGAGAAGACAGTTGCCACGCTCCCCGACATGGTTGCGCGGGCAAAGGAAACGCTGGAAGGGAAGCTGGCCAAGGTCTATCTGGCGCAAGACTCGGCGGAGGCCCTCCGCATCCTCGGCCAACTGCTCAAAGGCCAGGAGCAGGTTGCACGCGCCTCCAGCGTTACTCTCGATGAAATTGGTTTCGACGCGGCCATGGCCAAGCGAGGCATCAAGGTCAACCTCACGCGGCTGGAAGAAATCGTCCAGCGGGAGATGGGGTTGCCGGCTTGCGGCCATCCGCACTTCCCAATCTTGGATCAGCCTCGGGAAGTCATCGAAGAGGGCCTGCGACGCTTCGCTGGCGTAGGCCAGGCAGCCGCCGGCCGGGCACGGGATTTAGAGAGTGTAGGCCCGGCCGCCGCCGTCAAGGCACAGGCCGTCTGCACGGACAGTGTTGCCCCCGTGGAATTAAAGCGCCTGGTCAGCGAGAAGATCAAAGCCGCAGTGGTGCGCTCGGAATTCGGAATCACCGGGCTCGATTGCATCGTGGCCGATCATGGGTCGATGGTGCTGGCCGAAGACGAGGGCCATCTCCGAGCGGTGAGCAATCTGCCGTACAAGCATGTGGCCGTTGCCGGCATGGAGCAACTGGCCGGCTCGGCGGAAGAGGCCGTCGCCTTGGTTCAGGCGGCCTCGATCTTTACCGCCGGGCGCATTACGCCAACTTACATTTCTTTTATCTCCGGTCCCAGCCGCACAGGAGACATCGAGTTCCGCATGGCCTACGGAATGCACGGACCCAAAGAGGTCCATGTCATCCTGCTGGACAACGGCCGGCAGGCGATGCGCGAGCGCGGCGCCGGTTCCCTGCTGAAGTGCATCGATTGCGGCTCCTGTTACGAGTCCTGTGCCGAACTGGCGCGCAGCCAGGGCTGGAAAGACGTTACGCTGACGGCCAAAGGACTGGCGCTGGGTGTGGCGCAGGAGCGGCTCTCTCGCCCGCAGACGAAAGTAAAGATGAGCGCGTTCCTGTGCCCCGTTGGACTTTGCGCCGAGGAAGTAGCGAGGGGGCTGGGGCAGGTTTAAGCCAAAGAAAGATTGTTGGGGTGCCCCACCTTCGCGGAGCGCCGGGGGCCCCAGCCAGATGCCGTTGTTGCATCTGGTGGGGTGGTCGTAGCGGAGCTACGGTGGGATCAAGTTCCGCTTTACACAACCCTACAGCCCACCCTAGCGCCGAACAGCACGGCGCGAGGGTGGGGCACCCATCACAGGAAATTATAGTTTTGTCAAAGACCGTCGGGTGGCCCACATTTAGGGCTGCGCCCTAAATGTGGGATCGAATGTCTTTCTTCACCCCACATTTGCCAACTGCGGGCAAATGTGGGCCACCACCACCCATCCGAGTCGAGTTGTAGTTAATCGTGGAAGCCCACGCCTTTAGGCGTGGGACTCAGGCGCACCAAATCTGCAAGCGGCTTTAGCCGCGGTGGTAACGTTGCCCGCAAATCCACGGCGCCTAAAGGCGCTATTC
>JBEKQR010000371.1:0-4690 GCA_049519515.1 Candidatus Korobacteraceae bacterium | reverse complement strand
TGATGAATGCCGACCCCGTGGTCAGCGTCAGCATGGTCATGAGAACGAAGCCGATTCCGGGGGTGAGCACCAGCCGCTCGCCGCCGGCCCCGCTGGAGCGCTGCAGCATCAGGGCGATGCCGAGCGACTGCACGGCGCTCAGAACCACCGTCAAATAGCGCGTCCACTGGGTGATCTTCTTGCGGCCCAGTTCACCTTCCTTCTGCAGCCGCGCCAGCGGCTCGTAGACCACGGTCAGCAATTGCAGAATGATGGAGGCGGTGATGTACGGCATGATGCCGAGGGCGAAGACGGTCAGGCGGCGCAGGTTGCCGCCGCTGAACAGATCGACAAAACCCAGCATGGAGCCGCTCTGCGACTCGAACAGCCGCTGCAAGGCGGCGGTGTCGATGCCCGGCGTGGGAAAGTGCGCGCCCACGCGATAAACCGCCAGCAGGGCCAGCGTGAACAGAACCCGCTTGCGCAGGTCCGGAATGCGGAAGATGTTCGCCAGCTTCTCGAACATAGTGAAAAACCTCTTGTCCCCGGTAACTGCCCCCAACTAACGAACGGCGCTTACCTGGACTGCCGCCCCCCAGCAACCCCGAAATTCGCCCTCCGGAGCAGCCCAGGTCAGGCGATTACTTCGGCCTTGCCGCCGGCCTGGCTGATCTTCTGCTGTGCCGACTCGGAAAACTTGTGCGCGCGAACGGTCAGGGGAGCGCGCAGCTCGCCTACTCCCAAAATCTTTACCATGCCGTTCTTATTCTTCAGGATACCGCGCTGGAAGAGTATTTCGGGAGTAATTTCGCCGATTTCCAGCTCTGCCAGCCGGCCCAGGTTCACCACCGTGTATTCCTTCTTGAAGATGTTGGTGAACCCGCGCTTGGGCAGGCGGCGGTGCAGCGGCATCTGCCCGCCTTCAAAGCCGCGCATAAAGCTCACACCGCTGCGCGAGCCCTGGCCCTTGTGGCCGCGGGTCGAGGTCTTGCCCATGCCCGAGCCCATGCCACGGCCCACGCGCTTACGCTTTTCCGAAGAACCTTTCGGTGCATGAATATTCGACAGATTCATATATTTTCCCGTTGCCGCGGTTGTACCGCGGCGCTGTTTTCGTTCCGCCGCTCCCGAGGTGGCCACTCAAGCCGTCTGTTGGCTGGAGTGCGGCAGTCGGGACGTGGGGCACCCTAGCTGGGCTCGACGATCTCGACCAGGTGCGGCACCTTGGCCACCATGCCGCGGATCGAAAGCGTGTCCTCGCGCTCGATCACCTGGTAGAGCCGGGTAAAGCCCAGCCCGCGTATGACCGCCCTTTGCTTCTGCGGCGTGCTATTCGCCGAGCGCACCCATTTCAACTGGATCCTGGCTCCGGGCGGCGCCTGTTTTCGGGGCGTGCGGTTGCGTGTGCGCGCCATGTCACAGCTCCTGTGCGGACTTGCCGCGATTGCTGGCCACCTCGTTGCGGTCGCGCAACTTGCGCAGGGCATCGAAGGTCGCCTTCACCACGTTGTGGGGATTGGTCGTGCCGATCGACTTGGTGAGCACGTTCTGCACCCCGGCCGAGGTCATCACCGCCCGCACGGCGCCGCCGGCGATCACGCCGGTGCCTTCCGGGGCGGGCTTCAGCAGCACCATGCCGGAGCCGAAACGGCCCAGCGAGGCGTGCGGAATCGAGGTCTGCGACAGGTGGACCTTGATCAGGTTCTTCTTCGCCGCCTCGATCCCTTTACGGATCGCCTGCGGAACTTCCTTCGCCTTGCCGGAACCGTAGCCAACCACGGCGGCGGACGGATCGCCCACCACCACCAGCGCCGCAAACGACATGTTCTTGCCGCCCTTCACGACCTTGGTGACGCGGTTGATGCTGACCACCTGGTCCTTCAGGTTGAACTGCCCGGCATCGAGTATCTTCTTGACGATTGCCATTCCTGTCTCCATCCCCACGCATGCCGTTCCGGGGTCCCCGGCAAGCCCGATTTCAGGCTTGCTGGGGTAGAATCCGCCGCCAGGGGAAATATGTTGCCGCCCCAGCCTGGTTAAAACTCGAGGCCCGCTTCCCGGGCGGCGTCGGCCAACGCTTTGACGCGCCCGTGATAAAGATAGCCGCCGCGGTCGAACACTACCTTCTTAACGCCATTGCTCTTGGCGCGCTCGGCGATCACTTTTCCCACCTGCTTGGCCGCCGCCAGGTTGCCGCCGCTGACGTGCTTCTTGCCGTCGCCCGCCTTGCCCAGCTCCAGCGAGCTGGCAAAGACCAGCGTCGCGCCTTTGGAGTCGTCAATGACCTGGGCGTAAATGTGGTTCACCGAGCGATATACGTTCAGCCGCGGACGCTCAGCCGTGCCCTGCAGCCTCTTGCGAATGCGGCTGTGAATCTTCTGCCGCGATTGGTTCTTGGAAATCTTCAAAAGCATCGTTTTTCCTCGTCTATCCCGGGTTTCCATACCGGGGAAAGGACGGTCGCCATTACGGCGGCCACTCCTCCCGTAAACTCTGTCATGCGCCAAGCTCGCTCAGGATGATCGCCCGGGGCTTCCGCTTCGCTCACGCCCCGGACCACGCGATCATTTCGCTCCGGTCTTGCCAACCTTCTTCTTCAACCGCTCGCCGACGTAGCGCACGCCCTTCTGCTTGTAGGGATCGGGCGGACGCAGAGAGCGCATCTCCGCCGCCACCTGGCCAACCTTCTGCCGGTCGATGCCGCTGATGGTCAGCCGCGTCTGCTTGGGGTCAATCGCCACCTGAATACCGGACGGCAGCGGATACTCGATCGGGTGCGAATAACCCAAGGTGAAGACGACCGTGCCTTTGCCCTTGAGCTCGGCGCGGTATCCGATACCGACAATCTCCAGCTCCCTGGTCCATCCGGTGGTAACGCCGAGCACGGCGTTGTTCACCAGGGCGCGGACCAGTCCGTGCACCGCGCGCCTGGATTCCTCCTGGCGGCTCACCACGATGTGGCCGTCCTGCTGGGCCAGAGCAACCCCTGCGGGCAGATGGTTCGTCACCGCGCCCTTCGGGCCTTTGACGGTGACCGTATTGCCCTCGACGCTGAAGCTGACGCCTTTGGGTATGGCAATCGGCTTTTTCCCAATTCTCGACATTTTCTCTTCTCCACACCGGAACCGACGGCCGCCGGCGCATCTCCTGTTGCATTTGCGCGGGCCCAACTGGCTCCGGGCTTCCGGCCCCCATCGCATGCGGCCCAGCGAACCGGGCTGCATGGAATCGGGCTCGTCTGCTCGCATCGCCGCCACCGGGGTCCCCAGCAGGCCCGTTTTTGGCTTGCTGGGGCGGAACTCATGGCGATGCTGTTATTGCTGCCGGGCCCCGGCAACCGCCCCTGGCGCTGCTGGCAAAGGAGCGCCTGCCGGGAGTCCCGCTAATAGACCTCGCAGAGAATTTCTCCGCCCAGGCCTTCCCTGCGCGCCTGCTTGCCGGTCATAACGCCCCTGGGGGTCGTCAGGATGTTGATGCCCAGACCGCCCAGCACGCGCGGAATGTCGGTATGGCCGACATAGACGCGGCATCCGGGGCGCGACACCCGCGCCAGGTTCGAGATGGCCGCCGCGTTGTCGTTGCCGTACTTGAGGTACACGCGCAGTACCCGTTTGCCGTTCTCTTCCGTGCTTTTATAGTTCGCGATGTAGCCCTCTTCCTTCAGAATGCGCGCGATCTCCAGCTTGAGCTTGGAGGCCGGCACGTCGATTTTCTGATGGCGAGCCTTGATGCCATTGCGAATCCGTGTCAGGAAATCTGCCACCGGATCGGTGAAACTCATCGTATGCTTCTCCTCATCGTCGCCCGTTCTCTTTCTCGCCTGTGCTGCCACCTGCGATTGGGTCAGCCTCTCCGGCCTGCCCGCGAAAGAACCTGCGGCGACGTACTTACTTGGGCCCTTTGAAACAGGGTCCCCGGCGCGCGCTCGACGCATGCCGGGTGAAACCCAGTGCCCCGTGTTGCCCCAGCGAAGGCAAAGACGGCATTCGCCACGGCCCCCGTGCTACCAGGACGACTTCGAAACGCCTGGAATCTCTCCCCGCAAAGCCAGCCCGCGGAAGCACAGGCGGCAAATGCCGAACTTGCGCAGGTAACCCCGCGGACGCCCGCACAGCTTGCAGCGATTGTGCTGGCGCGTCCTGAATATCTTGCCCGAGCCCTTACACGGGGAACACTTCTTGCCTTCCGCGTTTCCCTTGCCTCGGCAGCTCGGGCATCGCTTCCCAGGGGT
The DNA here is from genome assembly GCA_049519515.1 of Candidatus Korobacteraceae bacterium. GTDB lineage: Bacteria > Acidobacteriota > Terriglobia > Terriglobales > Acidobacteriaceae > CAWBRT01. The sequence goes on along the minus strand of JBEKQR010000371.1, from coordinate 480 downwards.
TCGTGCATCCTTAACTCGTTTTGCAGTGGTTGCCATTTATCTCCTTCGTCTCACGTCCGCTTACTGCGCGCGGAACGGCATGCCCATGTGGCGCAGCAGCGCCCGCGCTTCGTCGTCGGACTTGGCCGTGGTGACGATGGTAATGTTCATGCCTTTCAGCTTTTCCACCTTGGAATAATCGATCTCCGGAAAGATCAACTGGTCGTGTACTCCGAGGGTGTAATTGCCGCGTCCGTCGAACGACTTGGTGGAGACGCCGCGGAAGTCGCGCACCCGCGGCAGGGCGACATTCAGCAGCCGGTCCAGGAACTCGTACATGCGGTCGCCGCGCAGCGTCACCATCGCCCCGATGGCATTGCCCTCGCGCACTTTGAAGGCGGCGATCGACTTTTTGGCCTTGGTCACCACCGGCTTCTGCCCGGTGATCTGCGTCAGCTCGGCCACCGCCGGATCCAGAATCTTGGGATTCTGCGTGGCTTC
>JBEKQR010000370.1:0-4734 GCA_049519515.1 Candidatus Korobacteraceae bacterium | reverse complement strand
GTCACTCGTACAAAGCTCTTGTTGCCGGTGAAACCAGAATGTGGCGGTGGACTACTTTTACCCCGCCACGTCACGCCGTTAGCGCGGCGTGACGTGGCCTATTTTTGCACCGGCGCGTACAAATGGCCCCGGATACTGGAACCTGCTGCGGATTTACAACAATTGTCCTAACCCCGTAATGTCCAAAAACTCGGCAGACTCGGATCATGACTCTTCGTGCCGCGGCCGATCCCTGGCAAGATCGAAGATCATCGAATGGAAGCTGCATTCAAACCAGCGGCGGAACGTCTGCAGGTCACGCTGCTCCGGCCAAGCGGAGGGGGCACGATGCCAACCATTGAGTTGTGCCTGAGCTCTTCCTGAGGGGGCTTCCCGTGCGCGACCGTTAGTAACCCTATTTGCCCTTCCTCTCTGACTCCTGTGGTTGTGCACTTTCACAAATTGCAGTTCGATAAGCGGCTTTCTCGAAGCCGCTGCGAAGGATAGGTTTCGGTTTGCCCGCGATCCAGGCAGAACTCTTTCAGATATTAGGTAGAAGGTCGAAGTATTCATCATCCTCATTCTTTCCGCCTTCTCCCTGGCCCAACTGCTTCTCGGAATAGATAAACTCTATGCGCTCGATCCACTTGACCATCTTATAGCCTAGTTGATTCTCAACGCGCAGCCTCAGTGGCGCACCGTACACCTCGGGGAGTGGCCGCCCGTTCATGCGGAAAGCCAGCAGGCATTCCGATTTCAGCAAGTTGTCCACCCTCTGCGTGTCGTAATACGAGCCACCGTAGAGTGCTTCACCGAAGGAGAAGAAGGCAGCGACCTTGGCTTCCGGTTTTGGTCGCACGAGCGCAATGATGGTCTTCATCGGAATGCCGCCCCACTTCGCAATCCCACTCCAGCCCTGGATGCAATGATGCATAGTGATGTGCTCGACCTGGCCCAGTTTCTCGAGGTCGGCCAGGGAGAGCACGATTGGATTTTCGACCAGTCCGCCGACACGCAGCCTGAAATCTCGGAAACCATGCTCGGCCAGATGCTTCCAGTCTTCTCGCACCGGCATCTTGCCATTGGGCCAGAAGTATGGCGAGATATCCTGCTCGGAATAATTCTGGTGCGGAACCAATCGGTTTAAGGTCAGCAGTTGCATGGGATAGGTTACAGATTTGAGCGCGTGCTGCAGCCCGCGAGGGTGACTCCACGAGATGTAGTGCGCCACAACCCATGAAAGCAAGACCACACCTATTCCGACAAAACCCAGATACGCGCCAAGATGTCCCTGGTCATCCGTGCCGAGCACGATGTGGTTCATATTGCGTGCAAATCCGGTCATCACCACTAGAGTAATGTGAACCACAAGAAAGGCAAAGAAACTGAGCATGGTGAGGAAGTGAATTGACCGGGCCGACTGTCTGCCGCCAAAAACCTTTGCGTACCAGGGAAAGCGGTTCACCACTGCGGGCGACATGGCGATGCCGGTGCAAATGGCCAAAGGGCCGAAGATGAAAACGACTGTAAAGTACGCAATCTGCTGTAAGGCGTTATAGCCGTAAAACCCGTTTGGTTCCGCCGGCAGATGAAGAGTTGCGTAGTGCACCCAAACGTTCCATGCCTGTCGCAGCACCAGCGGCGAGGCGGGAACAATGCGCCGCCACTGCTCGGTCGTTAGGAGCATGACGATGAAGAAAATGCCGGTGAAGATGAACCCATGAACGTTGATGAAATGCCAAACCCGCGCAATTCCGATGGTGTGCCTGTAACCCGGTGTGCCAACTAGCGGCGAAATGTAGCGGGCATCATCCTTAGCGGTCCAGAGACGGTCGCGGGGAACTTTGAGCGGCGTGAACCGGATCCACTCGCTGCCCGGGGCACAGCCGTCGTTGAAATACAGACGCGGATGATCCATCAGGATGGACAGGCCGCTGCGAATCAGCATCATCACAAAGAAGAAATTGAAGAAATGGCAGTAACGAACCCAGAGCGGAAACCCGTGTGGGCCCGCGAAGTCACTTGGGTATACCTGGGGTACAGGTGGAACACTAGGCAGGCCGGCCAGCGCAAACTCAATCCAGGCCGCGGCAACCGCCGCAGCGATCATCACCGTGATGCCGATCAGAATGGACGGATGGACCCAAATACGAAAACGGCGGTCCTTTGGATAATGCACTGCCGCGTGCGCGGGATCGAAGGAAACCATAGTACCCCAATTTGAGTGTCTGCTCTCCGCAATATGCGGGGCTTGTTTTGTGAGAAACTCGAGACCTTCTGGGTTGGATGCCCGGCTGGCGACTTGGCGTTGACCCGTATCGGGCAAGGTGGGATTGCGCATCCTTGATTCCGAGCGCATCGTCGGCCGGAAGCAATCATGGAACTCACGCCCGCAAGTGGCAGCGGATCATCTCCAGAGTCCCCGAAGAATGAGGGGAAGATTCGGACTAGATAACGACACTCCTGGCGTGGCCGAGCGTACTCTGGCCCAGATCCGCGAAACGGCCTCCAGCACCTTCTGAGCGACAAATTCAAAGTCGGGGCGGACGCGACCGCCGCCGCCGGACCGGTTGGGCGGCATGTCGCCGCCGGCACGGATATCAAGCTCAACTCGGAGATTCTTACTTACTCGCGGAGCCAAGGAGCCTTCGCCGGCGTGAGCCTGAATGGCGCCGAGATGCAACCCGATGGTGGGTCTTAAGGACTGGATCGACCACCGCCCAAGCGGCTTCAACCGCATCCTCACGAGTGAAGAGCGCCACATCGCCGATCAGGGCGTCGCCCAAAAGCCGCTCGTAGGGCGCTTCTTCTCCCGGCCGTTCTTCAAACAGGTAGAGCTCTCGCTGTTCCCCGACGAACTCCTTCCCCGCGAGCTTGACGCGAGCAGCGAGCGCGACGGCCGCGCTGAGGGAGAGCCGGAAGCGCCGGGACCCTGATGACTTTTTCCCTCAATACTTTTCCCTCGTCTCAAATGCGTGCGTAGGTCAGGTACAATCGATGTCGAAGCCATCCAAGTCTCGCATTCGGAGTTCATTCCTGTCCACTCGGCTCGCAGGCGGTCTATACGACAACCGGGGAAGGCACGATCAGCCACTCTTAACCGATGAATAGACTTTCAGCAAAAGCCGGTACTCGTTTAGCAAAGCCGGGTAAGGTTTCAGCCCATAAAGATCGGCGCCAGCCTCGTTTCTCGCCGGAGCTTTCCGTGCTTTACGAAGACGACGCCGTGGTGGTCGTCGACAAACCGGCCGGGCTTCTGGCTGTGCCGATTAAAGGCTCCGATACTCCGTCCGCTTTGTCTCTGCTTTCCGCAAGGCTAAAGCCGAAGAGGCAGCGGGCTTTCGTCGTGCATCGCATCGATCGTTTCGTGTCCGGAGTTCTGCTCTTTGCGAAAACCAGGCTGGATCGAGAACCGCTCGTTCGACAGTTTCTCGGCCATACTCCCGCGAGGCAGTATCTCGCGGTACTCCGTGGCCGCCTCGGCGCCAAGGAAGGGACGCTAGTTCACTATTTTCGACGGGAAGGAATGTTTCAACAGTTGCGCACGGAGAGAGACCCCAAAGCGGCGCGGGCTGAACTCCGATATTCCGTTGAACGCCTTTTTTCGGGAGCTTCGCTCGTTCGAGTAGCGCTGGTGACGGGATTGCAGAATCAGATCCGAGCGCAGTTTTCGGCGATCGGCCACCCGCTCATCGGCGATAGGAAGTACCACTTGGAGGAATCGTCGGAACGGTTAATCGCTCGCGTGGCTCTTCATGCGGCGCATCTTCAGTTTCTTCATCCGCGCTCAGGGGAGAGCATCTCGATTGACTGCGAGCCGCCTCCCGATTTCCGGTATCTTGTTGAGCAATTGTCACTATCAACCCGTACGCGCGGGTGAGCCCTGGGGCACCTGTGGTGCGCAAAAATTCCGTCCGAAAACGTCTGCTGGATCTGAACTGGGGTCAACGACGCAGGATGGGCGCCAAGAACGGTGGTGAGTGTCGCAAGGCAGATTGTCTCACGGAGTCGCGGTAGGGATACGGATTACTCCATACCCCCGCACAGATCCGGACGAGCGGGTTTCCCGCATCCGGCTCCTGCCTCAGGTAATAACGCCTACACGACACAAAGGATAGGGGTGACAGATACGGGCCGGCGGAAGCCAACGGTCGATCAGACGCTGCATCCGATCCCAGCGGATATTGCCCTTCTGGCTGCGCCGTGACAGCGTGCGATGCCAGTGGCGGCTCGCTACCCCTTTTCCGCACTTTGACTCCGCGGCCTGCTTCGCTGCGTTGCTCGGAACTGCCGAACACGGACGTTGGTCCATCTCTCCCGCGGAACCAATCCGAGGCATTCGCCGACGCTGCCGGGAAGGGACTCTTATCCGCGAGACTGAATTTGACACCGACGGCGGATCGGTCACGTTCGTCGATTGCATGATGCCTCGCGAGGAAACGCCTGAACTGCTGCGTCTCGTTATCGGCAAGCGCGGACAGGTGCGGATCAACATGGAACTCGTGATTCGATTCGACTACGGGTCAGTGATCCCATGGGTAAGGCGCACCCAGAGTGGTATCTCTGCAATCGCTGGCCCCGATATGCTCAGTCTAAGGACCCAGGTACCGCTTCGTGGCGAAAACTTCAAGACGGAGTCTGGCGCGTCTACGCAAACGTGTGACGGACCGAACGCCATTGCGCTGAATTCGATCCAGTTCAACCCAACTTTGCCAAAGCCTGACCGGCGAGCGCGGGTCCAATGATTACCGCGAA
>JBEKQR010000369.1:0-4747 GCA_049519515.1 Candidatus Korobacteraceae bacterium | reverse complement strand
GAACTTCCTGAGTCCTTATCTTGATGCTAGGGCTAAGGACATCCCACAGATTCCGGACGGACTTGTGCCACCTCTCGACAGTAGCACCCAACGCGAGCTTGTGACGGCTGAGCGGCAGGCGGCTGGGTCTGACTGTGCAGGTGTTGTCAGGCAAGAGCGCATGAGCCGGCCATGGTCGCGGCGGGTGCGGCGGCTGCTGACGGTCCTGTTGGCGCTCATCTTGTGCACGGTGCTGGCGGCTCCGGGTGCGGCCGATGAGCCGGAGATTCGCGTTGGCGTGTCTGTGGATTTCCGTCCCTACGCTTTTGCAGACAAGAATGGGAGGCCGGTGGGTTATTCCGTCGACCTGATCCAGGCGGTGGCCCGCACGATGGGCCTGCGGGTACAGATTAAGGCAGGGACGTGGGACCAAGTCTGGCACGGGCTGGCGCAGGGCCAAATCGACGTGCTAGCGATTGTGGCGAAGACGCCGGACTGGGAGTCGCAGGTGGATTTCAGTGTGCCGCACACGGAGACGTTCGATGCGTTCTTCGTGCGAACGGGGCAGCCGGCGATACCCAACCTGGCCGCGGCTGCCGGCAAAGAGATCGTCGTGAGGCGTTCGGATGCGGCGCTGCAATTTCTGCCGAGGAATTTTTCGGGCAAGCTCACGTTTGTCGATACCATTACGCAGGGGCTGGCGCTGGTGGCCGCCGGCCAGCACGATGCATTTCTGACCTCGAAGCTGATCGGCACGCTGGAGATGCGGGGAAATCACATACAGGGCCTGACCGCCGGACCGCCGATTCCAGATTACAAGCGGGTGTTCGCCTTTGCCGTGCGCAAGGGCAACACGGAGCTGCTGGAGAAGCTCAACCAGGGGCTGCGCATCATCAAGGCCAATGGCGAGTATGACCGGATTTACCAGCAGTGGCTCGCGGTTGAGCCGGAAAATCGATGGCAGCGGTGGATACCCTATTTTCAGTGGACGCTGGCCGGCGTCGCGGTTCTGGCCGCGCTGACGGGCTTCCTGCAATGGCTGGTGCGCCGCCGCACGCGTCAACTGGCCCTTGCCAACGAAAAGATTTCGGCGGAAGTGGCCGAGCGCCGCAAGGCTGAGGCGGCGTTGCAGCAGGCCAACCTCACGCTCGAGCAGAGGGTGGCGGAGCGCACGTCCAAGCTGCAGGAGAGCGAAGGAACGCTACTCCGCGCGGCACAGGCCCTCGGTGCCAGCGAGCGCCGACTCCAGCTCTTCATCGAACATGCTCCCGTCGCCTTGGCGATGTTCGACCGGCAGATGTGCTATCTCTACGCTAGCGACCGCTGGCTGACCGACTACGGCTTGCAGCGGCGCGACCTGAAAGGGCTCTCTCATTACGAGGTTTTTCCGGAGATCCCCGAAGTTTGGAAGGAGGCCCACCGTCGTGGCCTCGCTGGCGAAGTTTTGCGAGCCGAAGACGGCCGTTTTGTGAGAGGTGACGGCTCGGTGCAGTGGCTACGCTGGGAAATCCGGCCCTGGCACAACGACGTCGGAGAAATCGGCGGCATCGTCATCTTCACTGAGGACATCACCGAACGCAAGCGGGCTCAAGAAGCCCTGCGGGAGAACGATGAGCGGTTGCGCATGCAGATGGAGCGCATGCCCATCGGGTGCATCCTCTTTGACGGGCACAGCCGTTTCAGCCAGATGAACCCGGCTGCCGAGCGCATATTTGGTTACACGGCAGAGGAGTTGCGCAGCCAACATGCCAACGTCATCGTGCCGGAGGCTATGCGCCCGCATGTGGACGACATCCTGCGCCGCCTCGCCCAAGGCGACATGACGGCCCATAGCGTGAACGAGAACGTCACCAAGGACGGGCGCGCCATCATCTGTGAGTGGACTAATACTCCATTGCGCGATAGCGCCGGCAATTTCATCGGTTTCCTGTCCATGGTCCAGGACATCACCGAGCGCAAACAAACCGAGCAGGCGCTGATCCGTAGTGAAAAGCTGGCTTCTGTAGGGCGGATGGCGGCGACCATCGCTCATGAAATCAACAACCCGCTGGAGGCGGTGACGAACTCGCTGTTCCTTGCCAAAACGGCGCATGGCCTGCCGGACTCAGCCCGCCAGTACCTGGAGACGGCGGATGACGAGTTGAAGCGGGTGGCGCATATCGCGCGGCAATCGTTGGGGTTCTATCGCGAGTCGAACGCACCTGCGCTTACATCCATCACCGCGGTACTGGATTCGGCCGTCGACCTGCTTACGAGCAAAATCAAAGCGAAACACGCCGTTGTCGAGAAGGAATGGCGTGGCGAGATGCGAGTTACCGCGGTGGCGGGCGAGCTGCGGCAGGTCTTTGCCAACCTCCTTTCCAACAGCTTGGACGCAATCGATGACCAAGGCGTGATCAAGTTCCGGGTATCTGCCAACTCGGCGGTGAAGAATGGCGACCACTGCGTTCGGGTTACGATAGCCGATAACGGCAAAGGGATCAGCGAGGCGTTGCGTTCTCACATCTTTGAGCCGTTCTTTACGACGAAGGGTACGGTCGGCACCGGGCTCGGACTCTGGATTAGCAAACAGATCATCGACAAACACGCCGGCATCATCCGAGCGCACTCCAGCACCAGCGGCCCGCGCCGAGGAACAACCGTCTCCATCCTCCTAACCGCGGAACCAGCAGTACGCAGCCAGTCCGCAGGCGTTTGAAGCTGGCACCAACTGATCGTACTAGACACTGAATGAATCATTTGCCACAGAGAAGCAGGCGTGGAAGCACGGAGCCGATTATCTTTAGGGTCCAGAAACCGTGTTCTGGGAAGTCAGCGGCGTGTTTCCGGCGAGTGGCGTACGATTCGGAAGTTGGAACTCAGGTGTGTGGTGGCGTTTAGCTCCTTATAAATACATATATGTAAGGAACCAAACGCCACCACACTTTCGGATGCCTGCAGGCAGTCCCCGGTCTTAAACTGAAAAAACGGGTTTATCTCAGAGTCGCGAGCAACCCAGCCATCAGTCGTCCCCGTTCTGCCAAGCTGGCGACTTCGATATGCTCACCTAATGTGTGCTGACCTTCTCCTTTTGCTCCCAACCCATCAAGCGTCGGGATGCCCATCGCCCCCGTAAAATTGCCGTCGGAACCTCCACCTGAACTCTGATGTGGAAGCTCGAATCTAAGCGACTCCGCCAGGGCGCGGGCGGTTTCGTACAAGGCCATACCGCGAGCATCTCGTTCCCACACGGGCCGTGTTACGCCGCGCGTGACAATGAAACTGGGCGAGGATAGAGCCAGCATCTGGCTTACTGCGCGGTCAAGGTCATCCTGCCGTTTGGCCATGCTGAGGGCCTCGCCCGTACACTCTGGCGGAACGCAGTTGACAAACTGGCCGCCATGTAAGACCCCGACACTGAAGGTGCAATCTTCGCTGGTCATGCCTTCAATCTGCTGGATTTTTTCAATCATCTCGCGAATCGCGGAATGGCCCTTGGTAAGCCAAACGCTGTGCCCGGCATGACTGGAAAGGCCCAAGGCCCTAAGGTGAAATCTGGCGATGGCATACCTGGCCGTCACTACTCCGCCGTCGTCCCGCGCCCGTTCCGGAACGAGCACATACTTGTGCCGCGACGCCTCGGCTTCGATCAGATCTCGCGTACTCGGGCTGCCAACTTCTTCATCACTGGTAAGCAGTACGGTCACCGGAAGATGGGTCTGAATCGATGCCGCGCGCAGCTGGCGAATGGCTTCGAGGCACAGAAAAATGCCTCCCTTCATGTCCAGAATTCCGGGACCCCAGCAGCGCTGACCTTCCCTGCGCCAAGGCAGCAACCGCTGCACCGTTCCAATCGGATGGACCGTATCCAGATGTCCGAGGATGAGAACACCAGGCTGCGTAGAGTCAGGATGCGAAAAAGCGATGCGCATGCAATCGGCGAATCCCTGGCAGCCGGGAATGCGTTCAATACGTCCTCCAGCCATCAGGAAGTCACGGCCAACGATGTCCATGGCGCGATTGACCGCCGCGAGATCATACGTCGGGCTCTCACACTCTACCCAGGGCCGCACTCCTTCAAGCATTGCCTCAGCATCGAACGATAAACGGCTCAGATCGAGTCCCCGCGATACAGACTGCGCCGCTACGGATTGAGATTCCATTCTGATCTTCTCCTACCAGGAGTACCGGTTTTGTGCACCCCGCTCCTTCAGCTGGGTTGCAGGTCCATCTTTAGAATGTACCGGTGAGTATAGCCCTGTTTCATGAGACTGGGGCGCTGATATGTTGCTGGAACCAGGAGCTGCGCTGTTTGGTTCAGTGTGACTTACGCAGATGGGCAACACTGGCGTTCAAGCGTTTGACGAGGGGGCGGACCAATTTCCCTGGGTGCCCAATGTCAGCCGATGTAGAGAAAATCTGGGTCTGCAACTCGGCGCGGGCACGTCTGAGCCGATCTCGGTCCGGCTATGGAGGCACCGTGAACGTCATTCCTGGACAGCACGGCGTGGCAGTACGATAGGGTGCGGAGGCAATTCACATGCTTATCGTTCACGTGCACGTACACGTCAAGCCCGAGTCGGTGACGGACTTCAGGCAGGCCACCCTCGAGAACGCACGCTGCAGTGTTCGGGAGCCCGGTATCGCGCGCTTCGACGTGGTGCAGCGGCAGGATGATTCGACACACTTCATTCTTATCGAGGTCTTCCGTACGGTCGAAGCGGCGGCCGCCCATAAAGAGACTAATCACTACGCGAAGTGGCGCGATGCCGTCGCACCCATGATGGCC
>JBEKQR010000368.1:0-4758 GCA_049519515.1 Candidatus Korobacteraceae bacterium | reverse complement strand
GGTGGGCGGCATCCTCACCGACCAGTTGTACCGCCGAACCAAGAACTTGAAATGGTCCCGCCGTGGAGTTTGCATAGCGGCTATGTTAGGTTCGGCGACTTTCGCCATCCCTGCGGGCACCTTGTCCGGCGCGGTGCCGGTGGTGGTCTGCCTGATTCTCTGCAATTTCTTTATCTCTCTGTGCTCGGGACCCACCTGGGCTGTCTCTATGGACATCTCGGGAGGCTACGCCGGCTCGGTGTCGGCCATCATGAACATGATTGCTCAGCTCTCAGGGTCGCTCTCGGCGATTGTCTTTGGGGTCCTGGTACAGGGAGGCCACTGGGTATTGCCGTTTTATCTCACCTCCGGGGTGGCCATAGGCGCGGCACTGTTGTGGCTCTTTTTCATCAACCCCGAACGGACGGTTCTGGAGAGAGGATAGTAATAAGCCGTTGCTGTAACCCGAAGATTGCCGCAGTTAAGGCAAGTCCAATAGAAACATTGACCCCAGCGTGATGCGGAAGTTTTTCTCCAGCGTCGCGCCGGTCTGCAGAACGGCTCCACGTCAGCCCAAAAACAGGGCGGGACGTGGGGGCACCCTTCTTTGTGGAATTCAAATTGACCCGCTACTTATTATTTTCAGCCTCGCGCACCTGTTCCAAGCGGCTGTAACATTGGGGGACATCCGATCAGAGGAAGCGGACCATGTTCACCATAGATCATTTGGGAATCGCGGTGAATTCGCTGCAGGAAGCGAAGAAATTCTACCAGAGTCTGGGGTTGGAAGTTCACTCGGAAGAGGTTTCGGTTCGGGAGAAGGTGCGGCTGGCGATGCTGCCGGTGGGAACGAGCCGGATCGAGCTTCTGGAGCCGACGGCGGAGGATTCTCCGATCGCCAAGTTTCTCGCCAAGCGCGGCGAGGGGCTGCACCATGTCGCCCTGCACGTCGACAATCTGCCGGCCATGGTGGAGCGAATGAAAAAGGCGGGCGCGCGCTTCATCTCCGAGGAGATCAAGATCGGCGCCGGCGGCCACGCCTACGTCTTCGTGCATCCGGCCAGCACCGGAGGAGTGCTGCTGGAACTGGTCTCCGAACCGGAAAAAACTTAACCACCGAGCGCACAGAGTTTCACAGAGTCACTGAGGCTGTAATAGTGGCTCGATTTGAATTCTCCACAAGACGGGTGTTCGTCGTCTTAGGCTGAGGTGTGGCACCTCCCCAATTGACCCACGACAATGACCGCCCAGTTGCGGGCATTCGCCAGTTTCTCTGTGACCTCTGTGTGCTCTGTGGTTGAGTCCTCGCCTATGCCCCGGCGTTGAAGCCAATGCCGCGGGCCACCTGCCGGGCGTTCTCATCAAAACCGTCAAAGCAGTGTGCGCCGGGGCAAACCGGCACCTGCCAGCCAAAGCCTTCGACCGCCTGCGCCAGCGAGAATGGGTGAAACGAACATTCCAGGTGCAGCTCCTCGTTGGCAAAGACGAAGCGCCCGCGGCCGGTGATCACAGCATGCGGGCCGCCGCGCAGACCGCAGCGCGCGCGCTCCCCGCCTCCTTTTAAGAAGCCGGGACTGGTGATGAAATCGACGGCAGCCACGAACCGCCTCGGATCATGCGGCATGACGATCACCACCTGGTTGGCCATGCTGGCGATGTCGTGCGCGCCCCCGCTGCCCACCATGCGCAACTTGGGATGGCGGTAATCGCCGATCACCGTGCTGTTGAGGTTTCCGTGGCGGTCGACCTGCGCCGCCGAGAGCAGCCCGACATCGATGCGGCCGGCCTGGAGGTCGCCGAAGACGTCCAGGCAGTCGCCGATCATGGCCGTGTCCGCGGTCACGCTCGGGCTGCCGGTCGAGAGTGGAGGAATGGGCGGATTGGCATCGATGGCGCCCGACTCGTAAATCAGCACCAGATTGGGCGCGTGCGTGCGCTTGGCCAGCATGGCGGCCAGCGAAGGCACGCCGATGCCGACGAAACAGGTTTCCTTGTCCGCCAGCTCCAGCGCCGACGCCAGAACCAGGTTCTCCATTTCAGTCTGTTTTTCCATTTCCGTCTGGACGCTCATCGCCGTGCCTCCGCCGGTTTCGCCGGATCAAGCGCGGCATCGGCGCTTGCCGGGGAGCGGGAAATTCCAACGTGCGCGAGAACTTCAGGATCGAGGGAGTTCAGATACGCCTCGCGATCGGCCACCCCGCGCACGTAGCGATCCAGGTAGGCGGCGAGTTCATCCGGCTTGCGGGAGACGCGGTCATACAGGAAATAGTGTTCGTCATCGCGCGTGTAGCAGCCCTGAACGTAGGAAGGGTGAGCGCCTCCGGGCGCCCGGCAGACGGCAGCCACGCGGTGCGCCGGAACCATGGTCCTCTCGGGCGCGGCGCGAATGACATCGCGGGAAACGATCTCTTCGACGGTGGCGATCACGGCGCGGCTGGCGAGAGCGCCCTCGCGGCTGTCGCCGTCGATTCCCCACATCTGCACGTTTCCGTCCTGGTCGGCCCGCTGCGCGTGGATCAGCGCCACGTCGGGAACCAGCGCCGGAATGGCGCTGAGGGTCTCGCCGGTGAACGGGCAGACGATCTTTCTGGCATCGGCCGAGGCCTTCGGGATGTCGCCCGCCAGCAGGGCGCGGCTCGGCAGAAAGGGAACGCCGATGCGGGCGGCGTGCAAACGCAGCAGCAGGGTGAAATTGGTCCACTCCTCGACGGCCAGCGATCCGGCGTCCACCGCGCGGCGAAACGAGTGGGCAATGCCGATTCCCGGGTTTCCTATGTAGCCGAAAATTACCTTGGCCACGCAACCGGCGGCGATGAGCTGGTCGAACAGGATATCGGTTCCGCTGCGGCAGAGCGTCAGTCCCTTCCGGCCCTGGCGGATCAGTTCATGGCCGGCGGCGAAGGGGACGCAGTGGCCAAATCCGCCAATGAAGACAAGTGCCCCATCCGGCACATGGAGCTGGACGGCGTCGGCGAGAGCGAGCAGCTTACCCATCTTGGTTCAATTCCTATCAGCTATATTCCCACATCTGCTCACTACGGCAGATGTGGGGCACGGTCGAAGGTCAGAGCCAGGCATCCGGCGCTACGGAGGATGCAGCCAATATACGACAGCCGGGGCCCCCGGCAAACGCCGTTGTTGCGTTTGCTGGGGTGGCGGCAAACCATTTAAGAGTTCTTCGTGCCCGGAGAAGCATCTTAAAGCTGTTCGGATTGTTTGGGGACGCCATCGTATGCCACGCGACAGAGTACTGGGAGCTGAAAGCGCGACCTGGTACAAGGACGCCATATTTTACGAGCTGCACGTCAAGGCGTTTTACGATAGCGTCACCGACGGCATCGGCGATTTCGGGGGGCTGGCACAAAAACTAGATTACCTGGAGACTTTGGGAGTCACAGCCATCTGGCTTCTGCCCTTTTGCCCGTCGCCCATGCGGGACGACGGCTACGATATCTCCGACTACGCCGACGTTCACCCCGCCTATGGAACCCTGCGCGAGTTCCAGCGCTTTCTGCGGGAGGCGCACCGCCGCGGGCTGCGGGTGGTGACGGAGCTGGTGCTGAATCACACCTCCGATCAGCATGTCTGGTTTCAGCGCTCGCGGCGGGCCCCGCCCAATACCCGCTGGCGCAACTATTACGTGTGGAGCGACGCGGCCAACCACTACCGCGAGGCGCGCATAATCTTCAAGGATTTCGAGACCTCCAACTGGACCTGGGACCCGGTTGCCAAGGCCTATTACTGGCATCGCTTCTACTCGCACCAGCCGGACCTCAACTTCGACAACCCGGAGGTTCGCGCCGCCATGTTCGAGGCCGTGGATTTCTGGCTCGATATGGGCGTGGACGGACTCCGGCTCGACGCCGTTCCCTACCTCTTCGAACGCGAGGGCACCAACTGCGAAAACCTGCCGGAGACGCATGCCTTACTCAAGGAACTCAGGGCGCACGTCGATGCCAAGTACAAGGACCGGCTCCTGCTGGCCGAGGCCAACCAGTGGCCCGAAGACGCGGTGACGTACTTCGGCGCGGGCGATGAATGCCACATGGCCTTCCATTTCCCGCTGATGCCCCGGCTCTTCATGGCCCTGCGCATGGAAGACCGCTATCCCATCACCGACATCATGCGGCTCACTCCCGCCATCCCGGAAAACTGCCAGTGGGCCCTGTTCCTGCGCAACCACGACGAGCTGACGCTGGAGATGGTGACCGACGAAGAGCGCGACTACATGTACCGCACCTATGCCCGCGACCGCGAGATGCGCATCAATCTGGGCATCCGGCGCCGCCTTGCTCCCCTGCTGGAGAACGACCGGCGCCGCATCGAGCTCATGAACGCCCTGCTGTTTTCCCTGCCGGGCACGCCCATCGTCTACTACGGCGACGAGATCGGCATGGGAGACAACATCTTTCTTGGCGACCGCAACGGCGTGCGCACGCCCATGCAGTGGAGCGCCGACCGCAACGCCGGCTTTTCGCGGGCCAATCCGCAGCGGCTCTACCTGCCCGTGAATATCGATCCCGAATACCACTACGAGATGGTCAACGTGGAGTCGCAGTGGAACAACCCGCACTCGCTGCTGTGGTGGATGAAGCGCCTGATGGCGCAGCGAAAGCAATTCCGCGCCTTTGGCCGCGGCAGCCTGGAGTTCCTCTTCCCGTCCAACCGCTGGGTGCTGGCTTTCGTTCGCCAACTGGAGGATGAAATTGTTCTGGTGGTGGCCAACCTGTCGCGCTTTGCCCAGTGCGCCGAACTGGACCTGAGCAGGTTCCGGGGGCT
>JBEKQR010000367.1:0-4764 GCA_049519515.1 Candidatus Korobacteraceae bacterium | reverse complement strand
GCGCCCATGATCGCCGAATCCACGAAGCGAATTGCCCGCTTTGACGCGTAATCTGCCGATGAACGTTTGTCGTCCGGGCTAGCGGTCGTCACATCCGCTATGGCTGCCCCCGTCGGCAGCAGTTCCACGCATTCGTAAGCGACTTTGCGCGCCTCGCTCCCAGGAACGCATGAGATAACCCAATCCGCCGGGGAGATCCAATTTCCAATGCTTTTATAGATCACCAGCCCACGACTGGAGGCAATTTGTTCAGCCGCAGGCAATGGTTCAATGTCACAAAGCAGTAATTCGAATCCGGCCTTATGGAGCGCCTCTGCATAGCATCGGCCGACCTCTCCGACACCCACTATGGCTACAAGCATCTGGTTTCCTTTGCCCGCCTGCGTTTCTTCAGGACTTTGCCGCGAATTTTGCTTGTTCCTGATACTTGTACCCGGCACACACTTTAGGCATCAACAACGATAGACTGCCGCCGATGATCAGGATCACGGCGAGGCCGAGAATGCCCGAGCTCATGCTCCCGGATCTGGTGGTAAACCATCCGAGCAGCACAGGACCCACAAAGCCGCCCAGGTTGCCGACACCGTTAATGATTCCTCTCGCTCCGCCGGAGACTCCGGGCGGAAAGACCAGGGAAGGCATAGGCCAGAATGGGCCCTGGATTGCCTTGGCAAAGAAGCCTGCCACCACGATCAGCCCATAGGCGATCCAGATCTTCACCGGAAACAGCGTCGACATGCAATAGGCAATACTAAAGCCCCATAGCGCATTAGCAGCCCACAGACGGCGATTGCCTTTCCTGTCGGAAAGAACTCCTAGCCCGTAAACGCCTGCAACGCCCGCCACCAGCGGGAAGGCGCTGAGCCATCCTACGCTAGTCAGGCTCATCTTGGTCATGTTCTTGAGCAGAGTCGGGAGCCAAATCAGATAGCCTAAGCTTCCCGAGTTATAGCACAGGTAAACCAGCACCAGGATCCAGAGGCTGCGATTCCGCAGTAATTCGCTATACGACCATTTCGTCTGACCCTGGGCTTTCAGTTTTGCTTCGGCATTGGCCCTATCTTCAGCCAAAGTTTTCACCAAGTATTCTTTTTCGGCTTTGGAGAGCCACTTCGCCTCTTGGGGCGTGTCGCTTACCAGTGGCCACCAGACAAGAATGAGCACCAACGAGACCACCCCTTCGAAATAGAAAAGTCCCCGCCAACCCCAATGCTCGACGATCCAGCCGGAGACCGGGTTGGTCAACGCCGCCGCCAGAGGTAAACAGATGTGGAACGTCCCGTAGGCGCGGCCTTGTTCGTTCTGTGGAAACCATTTGCCGATCATGACAAGGATGGAGGTTCCCACGCCGCCTTCAGCAACTCCAAGCAGGAAACGCAGGGCATACAGCTGCCGCGCGCTCTGGACAAAACCGCACAGCAACGAGATACCGCCCCAGCCGAGGATTGTCCAGGCAATGAATTTCTTTGCGCTGCGATGTTCGGCAAAATGGCCAGCAGGAACCTGAAGTAGCAGGTATCCCCAATAGAAAATGCCCGCTGCTAATCCGGAAGCCGTGGCCGTGAGCCCCAGTTCCTTACTCATACCTCCCGCTATCGCGAAACTAATGTTCACCCGGTCCATGTAAGCAATCAGGTAAATAACGATGGCCGTCGGGATAATTCTCCACCATCTCGCTTTCGGTATTGCTCGCGCCAAATTGTCCGCCGTATTTGTGGCTATGGATTCCATCCCACCTACTCCCCTTTCGCCTGGAGTTGTTCGTGCTTGGCCAGCCTCGATAGCCTGCCCGCATGAGCCCGATGGAAAATCCGACCTGGCTGCTGGCGGGGCCGGGCAGGAGCTGGCACAGCCCACGAGATCGGCATACGTCTGTTCGTCGAGCCAGCGGCGGCGCACGACGAACTCTTCGCGGAAATACCCTATGTGAGCGAGCGACGATCAATCATCACAGCCTCAATCCTCTCAAAGATGCATACCCGCTGCCACGGGCCAGCATGGCATCCAGCGACCATGCGCCGGCGCCCTCTATTTCGCAATCGTATTTAGCCATCGACATTCGATATATAAACCGGAATTCCCATCTGGGACTCCCAGGTCCTGGGCAGTATCCGTTTTAGCTCCCAACGACCCCACACTATATGCCCATCGAGGGATTCTAGCGCACTATTATTTCTTCAGCTGGGCAAACCGGATGTGGCCGGAAATGAAGTTCTGGGTGGATTGTCGGCCATCCGGAAGTAATCTGATCCCCGTCCCGAGAGATTTGTCCTGATAAGTCGGCCAGCATCCGGGTTTCCACCTGCCCTCGTCGGCTCCCGATTCCCGACCGGATAGGCGTTTTTCGGTACCGATCCGGGCAGCTCTCGATCGGTTGGAGCCACTTACCCACAATCGGCAGTAACTGCCATCGGAGCTTCCAATTTCCCAGAACCTGACTTCTGGCCCGCGTCGGAGGTGAGATGGGCGTTTTGTATGAGCAGGTCGCTCAAGTCAAGGTCCCCTTCGTTGAGTTTCGCCGCACGATGCGGGATTAGACTGTCCGGCGAACTGCGTCATCGCCGGCAGCCTAACCCGCCAGCGCTGCAGAGTGAGAGGCGGGTTATCTGCTTCGGATTGACTCAGGACATGGATTCCTTGAGAAGCTCCGCGAACTCGGTTCCCCCTTCAAGTATATCGGCTCGCCCAGCTCCGCATCGAAAGACAGCCAGCCCGACAGAACAACGTAGCGTATTGCCCACGGTGCGGAGAGCCTGTTTGATATCGACAGCGATGGTCGTGGCGTTGGGCAGGGCACGTTCCCTCCCCATCAGCCTGCACGCCATCTCGTCCACCGACATGACACTGGCGACCGGGACACAGGAGTTGACCGCCTCGACGATGCGGTGATGATACTCGACGTAGAGTTTGGGTCGCGCCTCGATCAGTTGCAGGTGCGGGCATAGCTGCTTGGCCTCTTCCACGTTGACGCCCGTTTTCACCCCGTATGCTTTGGCCTCGTAGGAGGCGGCGATACAGCAGGTGTGCTCCGTGATGAGGGGAACAATGCCGATAGGCCGGCCCCTCAGTTCCGGGCGCTCCTGTTGCTCGACCGAAGCGAAATACGAGTTCAGGTCAAGGAAGAGCCACTCCACAATGGGAGCCGAACCTTCCGCGATTGCTGGCAGGGGACGCACGGCGTATTATTGTAATGAAGAGGCGAATAAAAGGCGAATACATAACGGAGTACAATCTGGTGCCATGTGCGGCCGATACCGTCTGACCCGCTCCGAGCGGTACATCCGGGACCACTTCCACGTTGACGAGATCGACGAAGACTGGTCGCCGCGCTACAACATCGCGCCTTCGCAGCAGGTTGCCGCGATCCGGCAAGATCCTGCGGCGCCGGTACGGCGACTCAGCAAGATGCGCTGGGGCCTCATCCCTTCCTGGAGCAAGGACAGCGCCATCGGCTACAAGACGATCAATGCGAGGGCAGAGACCGTCGCTACCAGTCCAGCATTCCGTGGCCCCTTCCGTTCGCGCCGGTGCCTGATACCGGCCGACGGATTCTACGAGTGGGCGAAGAACGGCAAGACGAAACAGCCGTACTGCTTCACGATGGCCGACGACTCCGTTTTCGCCTTCGCTGGCCTGTGGGATTGCTGGATGACACCAGATGGGAGAAGCGTCGAGTCCTGCTCCATCGTTACGACCAAGCCTAATGCTATCGTGGCAGATGTCCACAACCGCATGCCGGTTATCCTGCGGCCCGAGGCTTACGACCTGTGGCTCGATCCCGCCTTCTCCAACTTGTTCGAGTTGTCGCCGTTGTTATTGCCATACGACGCAAAGCGCATGCGGCGGTATGCGGTGAGCACGAGGGTGAACTCACCCAGGAACGATGATGCTGCTTGTGCGGATCCGGTAGAGGTGTCGACGAGAGTGTGACGTAAGCCGACCTGCTATGGCTGCGAGCGAGCAGAGGCATCAGGGATAGGGCTTGAGCGCTGTTCCGAGCGAACCAAGCGAGTCGTCCTGGCCCCATAGCAACTGGGATGTCGGCTTTTGTGAGACCGTACTACCGCGATCCGGAGCCGCTCACGGCATTATGTTGCTCTGAATGTAGTTCCAATCTTGTATCGGCTCCCAGTAGGGGTTCTTGCAGTAGTCGATTAAACCAGAGCCAGCGGGAGGCGGTACACAATCGCTCTTCTTCACCGTCGCTGTCTTCTTTTCCTTCTTCTTGGAGTGCCTGGACTTCTTCGGAGCCGGCTGAGAAGTTGCGGAACTGTTCCCATCGCCAGCCGTGGCGGAAGCCGTGGGCGCGGCTTGGACCGGAGTGCCGGAGCCAGCTTGCTCTGCTCTAAGCCCTATCGGCAGAGCAAACAACCCAACAATCAACAAAGCGGCAACTCTTGGTAGCATAGTGGACCTAATATGGATGATTACTTGTATTGATGCAAGCAGGATGATTTCGCTTCAGTGTTTCGAATGTCACACCAGATAGCTGGTGGATGCCCTACTCGCCAGCATACCGAACAGTTACGAAAAGCCGAACGATCAAGGCTCTGAAACCGCCGAAGCCTGACTCTCTATAAGGGTCGATAGGAAGCTCCCCACCGATCAGAACGGGAATTTCACCTTCGTCTTTTCGGCGATACGTCGCAGCTCGGCCATGGTTTCTTCCGGCAGATGTACTCCCTCTTGCCGGTGGCGGGCCTCGTTTTGCGCCTCGATCTCGCCGGGATAGTAGACGGCGTCGAAGCCTTTGGCCAGCGGTAC
>JBEKQR010000366.1:0-4770 GCA_049519515.1 Candidatus Korobacteraceae bacterium | reverse complement strand
CGCGGCTTTAGCCGCGCCGTAATGGCCCTTTATTTTCAATATCCCGAGCGGGCTTCAGCCCGCGAGGGATCTGTTCTCGGGTGGATACGGAGACTTTTTCCGCAGCCTGTTTAGCCGCCGTGGCGATCTATCCACAGCGCCTAAAGGCGTTCTCTAATGAGCATTGTTTCCCACGCCTGAAGGCGTGGGCTTCCACCGGCGAATTCCATTTATGAAACACGCTCTAACATTTTGGTCTGCGTGTCCGAGGGCGATGCATCTGCTGGTTGAAGCCAGCGCTACTCATTCCGCCGGCAGCAGGCCGCGCCGCCGCAGCGAGCACATCATCAGGATGTCCAGGGCGCTCTCGTATTCGAAGATGTGGCCCATCTCGTTTTCCGGGCCGATGTAGAAAGTCGCCTGCTCATCCTCGCTGACCGAGCCGTATTGGATTCCGCGCTGATAGGAATCGGCGTCCTGAAAATAGAGCTGCCCCACGTCGCCGGGCTCCAGGTCCCGGCCGACGAAAACCACCGTTTCCATGACGGGAATCATCATCTCTTCATCGACAAAGGTGACGGAGAAATAGACTGCGCCCGGCTCCAGCTCGCTGGCCGGCACGGGCTCCGCGTAGGGCTTCAGCTCTCGTTCTTCGAAGCGCATGGCGTAATCCTCGGGGGCAGTTACTCGAGCTGCTTTTTCAGCTCGTGCAGCAGGTTCAGGGCGGCGATGGGGGTAATGCGATCCAGGTCGGCTTCACGCAGCCGGTCAACCACCGCCGAAGACAGCGGGGTAAAGATCGTCAACTGCACGGGCGGAGCCTTATCGCTTTTCGCCTGGCCCAGGTGTCCAGTGGCCTGTTGTTCGGCCGACTCGTGCTCGCTGAGCACTTCGCGGGCGCGGGCAATAACGTCAGCGGGCAGTCCGGCTAGCTTGGCGACTTCGATTCCGTAACTTTTGTCGGCGGCGCCGGCCTGCACCTTGCGCAGGAAAACTACGCTGCCGCCGGTCTCCTTCACCGCCACGTGATAATTCTTCACGCCCTCCAGCAGCGACTCCAACTCGGTCAGCTCGTGGTAATGGGTGGCAAACAGCGTGCGGGCGCGGGTGCGGGCGTGCAGATACTCAACGACCGCCCAGGCGATGGCGAGCCCGTCGTAGGTGGCCGTGCCGCGCCCAATTTCGTCCAGCAGCACCAGCGAGCGCGGGGTCGCGGTGTTAAGGATGGCGGCGGTTTCGGTCATCTCGACCATGAAGGTCGAGCGGCCGCGGGCCAGGTTGTCGCTGGCGCCGATGCGGGTAAAAATGCGGTCCACCACGTTGAGCCGGGCGCGCGTGGCGGGCACGAACGAGCCCATCTGCGCCAGAATCACCGTCAGCGCCGCCTGCCGGAGGTAAGTCGACTTGCCTCCCATGTTCGGCCCGGTGAGGATGACGATCTGGTGCGAGCTGCCGTTGAGGTAGAGGTCGTTGGGGACGAAGCGCTCGTTGCTGCCGGTCAACTCCGGCTGCTCGATGACCGTGTGCCTGCCCTCCAGGATTTCCAGGTCGCCGGTATCGTCGAACAGCGGGCGATGGTAGTTGCGGGTTGCCGCCAGCGCCGCCAGCGAGGCCAGCACATCGGTTTCGGCCAGCGCCAGGGCGGTCTGGCGAATCCTTTTGGCCTCGCCGGCCACGCGGGAGCGCAGCTCGCCAAAGATGCGGCGCTCGATTTCGACGATGCGCTCCTGCGCGTCCAGAATCCTGGTCTCGTGCTCCTTCAGCTCCGGGGTGGTAAAGCGCTCGGCCCCCACCAGCGTCTGCTTGCGGTCGTAGTCGCGCGGCGCCAGGTGCAGGTTCGCCTTGCTGATCTCAATGTAATAGCCGAAAACAGAATTAAATCGCACCTTGAGCGAGTTGATCCCGGTGCGCTGGCGCTCGCGCTCCTCAATCTGGGCGATATAGCGCTTGCTGTTGCGGTTGAGGTCGCGCAGCTCGTCGAGAGTGGCGTCCACCCCGGCGGCGATCACGCCGCCGTCATTGAGCAAAATTGGCGGCTCGGGGACGATGCTGCCTTCGATGGCTGCGCGGATGTCGCCCAGTTCATCGATGGCCGCGTGCAGCTCGCGCAGGCGTGGCGTCGCCCCGGGGAATGGAACATCGCCATTCGCCGGGGGCCCCGGCTGCGTTTGCTTGGGCAAGAAAGCGGCAAGATTGGCGCGCACCGCCGGCAGGCGGGCAAGGGAAGCGGCCAGGGCAAGCAGGTCGCGCGGGTTCGCCGCCTCCAGGGTGACGCGGCTCAGCAGGCGTTCGATGTCCAGGATTCCATCCAGCGAGCGGCGCAGCTCCTCGCGCGCCACCGTATCGCCCACGGCGGCTTCAACCGCGTCCAGGCGGCGGTTGATCTCGTCCACGTCGATCGAGGGGCGCAGCATCCAGGCGCGCAGCAGACGCTTGCCCATGGGAGTGACGGTCTGGTCGATGGCGCGGAACAGGGTGACCTTCTCGCTGCCGCCGCTGAACAGCGGTTCGACCAGTTCGAGATTGCGCACCGTCACCGCGTCCAGCACCAGGCAGCTCTGGCGCTCGTAGAAGCCGATGCGGTCGATGTGGTCCAGCCTGCCGCGCTGCGTGCTGCGCACGTAGTGGAGAATGGCCCCGGCGGCGCAGGCAGCGGCCGGGCGGTTGGCCAGGCCAAAGCCTTCAAGCGATAGCACGCCGAAATGATTTTCCAGTTGCGGGATGGCGTAATCCGGCGAGAAGACCCAATCTTCCAGAGGAGTTTCCGCCCAGCCGTTGCCGCCGGAGCCCGCGGCAACCGCCGCCGTTGCTGCGGTGGAGGCTAGGCGGCCGGAAGCTGGCGCAGTGACGAACAGCGGCAGGGAAGAGCCATACAGCAGCTCACGCGGGCGCAGGGTCTGCAGCTCTTCCAGGATGCGGCGCTCGGCATCCGGGCCGCGAAACTCGGTGGCGCGGAATTCGCCGGTCGAAAGATCGAGCGCGGCAAAACCGGCGGCGTCATGGTGGCGGGCCACGGCGGTGAGGAAGTTGTTCTCCTCCGAGCCCATCTGGGAGTCGGCGGCGGTGCCGGGCGTGAGCACGCGCGTGACCTCGCGGCGCACCAGTTTCTTGGCCAGCTTGGGGTCTTCCATTTGGTCGCAGATGGCGACCTTGTAGCCCTTGCGGATCAGCTTGGCGATATAGCCTTCGGCGGCGTGGTAAGGAACGCCGCACATGGGCACGGCGATGCCCTTTTCCTTATTGCGCGAGGTGAGGGTGATCTGCAGCTCGCGCGAGGCCAGCAGGGCATCATCGAAGAAGAGCTCGTAAAAATCTCCCACCCGGAAAAACAGCAGCGCAGTCGGGTGCTGCTTCTTGATGGCGGCGTGCTGCCGCATGAGAGGCGTGGAGGCTTCGCTCATGGCACGGATTCCGCGGGGACGCGGAGCGAGTATAGCAGAGCCGCCGGAATTTCAGATTTAAGATTTCAGATTTCAGATTGAAAAACAGCAAGAGTTTCTGGTTGTTCAATCTGCAATCTGCAATCTTAAATCTCAAATCCCCGGCCCCTGATTCAAACCTAGTTGACGTATGTGCTCCAACAGTGGTTACCTAAGGTTGTCAGATGGAGCTGAGAAAAGACCCCATTACGCGGTCGTGGGTGGTAACCGGCGACGACGGCGAGGGCGCGGCGCGTGGCGGGCCGCTGTGTCCGTTCTGCCCGGAATCGACCGAACATCCGCAAGTTGTCTCTTCCATTGCTTCCGTCAGCGGCGCCTCCTGGTCGGCGCGGGCGGTGGTGCATCCTTCGCCCATCTACCGGGTGGAGGGCGACCCCAGCAGGCGGGGAAACGGCATTTACGACACCATGAAATCGGTGGGCGCGCACGAGGTGATCGTGGAAAACCCGCGCCATGACCGGCAGCTCTGGGTGGCCAGCGACGAGGAGATCGGCCAGTTTCTGCTGCTCTGCGCCCAGCGCATTCAGGACCTCAAGAACGATCATCGCTTCAAGTATGTGACTGTTTTCAAGGACTTCGGGGCCCTTTCGGGGCAGGAGTTCGATCACCCGACCTCGCAGATCGTGGCCACGACCTTCGTGCCGCGGCGGGTACTCTACGAGCTGCGGGCCGCGCGCGAGCACTACTCGCACAAGGAGCGCTGCGTCTTTTGCGACATCCTGCAGCAGGAGCTGCAGCAGCAGAAGAGAATCGTGGAGGTGCGCGGCGAGTTCGTCGCCTGCTGCCCCTACGCCTCCCGCGTGCCCTTTGAGACCTGGATTCTGCCGCGAAATCATGAACCGCACTTCGAGCGCACCGGCTTGTCGCATCCCGGAGCGCTGCGCGACTGCGCCGCCCTGCTGCGGCGCACCATCAATCGCATACGGTCGATCACCGACAGCTTCCACATGGTTCTGCACACCTCGCCCAACACCCTGCATCGCTCCCAGGTGCTGAACTACTGGCGGACCATCGACGAGGATTACCACTGGCACATAGAGATCCTGCCGATACTGCCCAAGAAGGACAAGTCGTACACTTTCAAAGAGGTGTACTTCACGCCCGTGCTTCCGGAAACGGCCGCCATGCGGCTGCGCGAAGCTCCCACCGAGTGCCAGGGAACGAGTTTCTAAGAATCTGTCCAGAAACTAGGTACTTGCTCGTTTTTCTTTAGATTATGTGGAAGCCCACGGCTTTAGCCGCCGTGCCGATGTATCCACAGCGCCTAAAGGCGTTTTGTTATTGAGCTTTGCTTCCCACGCCTAAAGGCGTGGGCTTCCACCTAGCAATTCACAGTTCTTGGACAGATTCT
>JBEKQR010000365.1:0-4793 GCA_049519515.1 Candidatus Korobacteraceae bacterium | reverse complement strand
GCAGGTGCCGTTTGGCGGCGGTAAAGTTGCCGAGTTGAAACTCCGCCTCCCCCGCGCCCGCCTCGGCCGGCGCAAAGGTTCGGTCCAGTTGCCGGGCCTGCTGGAATTCGGCCAGCGCGCGCCGGGGATCGTCAATTTTCAGCAACACTTGTCCAAGCCGGGCGTGGGCAACGGCATTGGGTGGAAGCTCGGCGGTCACGGCGCTCAACTCCTCCTCGGCCTCGTCCCGCCTGTGGTTGGCCGCGAGCGTCTCCGCCAGCTCCAGCCTGGCGCTCATGCGCGCATCCACCCCGGCAGCCGCAACCGGGGTCTCCAGCGAATGGGTATTCTCCATTCGCCGGGGTGGAACGGGGGACTCTGGCGGGGACGCCGCCGCCGCACTCCTGCGCGGCGGCCAGATGCCCTCGATGGCGCCGCGGTAGTACTTAACAGCATCGCTTATGCTGCCGGCTCTGACTGCCAGCCGCGCCAGGGCCAGGTTGACGCGCGCGTCGCTCGGGCGCTCGTCCCGCAAATTCAGCAGACGCGTGCGCGCCTCCGGCAAGCGTCCGACGGTCATCAAAGACCGGGCCAGTTTGAACCTGTATTCGTAATTCCCCTGCTTCGCGTAAGCCAGCGCGGTCTCGAAATCCTGCACCGAGCGCTCGGTCTGACCACGCTTGAGCGCGGCCATGCCCGTTTCATACCACCTGGCGGCCAGTTGCTGCTGCCGGTGCTGGTACCACTGCACCACCATTCGCGTAAAACTGAAGCCGGCAACAATCACCAGCGCCAGAACCGGCAGAGCGAGCTTGTGCTTCTTCAGCAAGGCGTCTTTGGCCGCGCCGCAGTTGGGACAAAGCCCGGCCTCATCCAGCGGGGCTCCGCACAGCGCGCACACCTGGGTTGATAGCGCCATCGAGTTTAAGGTAGCAGATTCGGGGCTGATGCGGTGTGGATCGTAGCGCCGGCACCCTCGCCACCAGTAGCGCCGGAATAACTCCAGATAAAAAAAGGGAGAAGCAGGTTTGCCTCTCCCTTCCATTCCGGCGAAATCCGCGCCAGCTTCGGCGCGATCAAGCAAAGACTACCGGAAAATCAATAAAGACGGAAATTGACCTCGACGTTGATCTGCACGGCCACCGGGGAGCCGTCCTTTTTCGCCGGCTCGAACTTCCACTTGCGCACGGCCTCGATTGCCTTCTGGTCCAGGCCCATGCCCAGGCTGCGCGCGATCTTGATATTCTGCGGGCGTCCGCTGGCGTCGACGATCAGCCACAGAACCACCGTGCCCTGGTACTTCGCCTTGCGCGCCTCTTCGGAGTACTCCGGGTCCGGAGTATCCAGCGCTCTGGGAGCGGAAACGCCGCCGCCCACGCGGAAAATGCCGCCGCCGATGCCGCCGCCGCGTCCCTGGCCAACGCCCGGACCGGTGCCGACGCCAACGCCGCCGCCGCTGCCCGAACCGATGCCGCCGCCCGATCCGGTTCCGTTGGAAACCGGTCCGGAGGGAATAACCGCCTTGGGATCGCCGAGATTGAGGGCGTTCACTGTCGGCATATGTACCTGGGGTGGGACCACTACCGTGGGCTCGGCGACAAGCTTCGGATGCTCATTGCGAACCACAATCGCCGGCGGAGTGATCTGCTCCATTTCGTGTTTCGGCAGTTTCCCCTTGGGCGCGGGAGTCTTGGCGTGTTCGCCGCCACCGCCGCCGCCACCGATGGTGTCGATCTTTTTCGGTGAGAGCGGGGGCGTGTAGTCCGAGACAGGAGGAGCGATCAGGGTGACCGTCGGGATCACCTCCTGCTTCACCACCCGGGCGCCCAGGATGGTCAGGGCAATCAGTCCCCCCAGGGCCGCCACGTGCAGGAGAATTGATAATGCCGCGCCGTGCTTCTTGTAGCCGGAGTCGCCCCAGATGTCGCGCACTTTGACCGGCCGCGACGTGAGCTGCAAAGGCGGCAGCTTCTTCGGGAAAAACCTCTCCCGGAAGTTGCTTGCCAGCGACTCCCAAAGCGATTGATCGAAACTACCCTTGGGCAGGAGACCCAACTCTGGCCCGACTTCCCGTGGAGGATTGATTACTTCTTGTTGCGCCATAATGCTCGTCTCGGTCCTTTTCTCCTGGCCACAGCCGCTTTTACCGTTGCTGGAGGGACAACCGGAGCCGCTGCTCCCCGCATGAGATGTGCATGTCAGTTGCCAAGTTGCTTTGCGCCATCAATGTCCTTTTTCTCTGCACGATTAGCAACTGACCTGCCGCAGCGGAACTGCCTTGTGCACTGCGGTTCCAAACGTTAGATGCTGCCATGCCCAGCCAGTAACCCTCGGGAGCCTGCAATTCATGGAATTTTTGTGGGCGCCCATCCACCCGCATCCGCCGATACGGCGGGCGTACGCCCCCGGCAGCCGGTCTCCCACCCCAGCAAGCCAAAAGCAGACTTGCTAGAAGCTCCCGGTCTGGAGCCCAGCGCCACCTGCCAGAATTGGACTCTCACTCGCCGGCTCCTATAATGAAAGCTGGGCGAATGAATAATATGTGGCGGTAGGACTGGCGCGAGTTCCACCTCGGGGAACGGCGAATGCCTCGTCTCTAGGGGCCAGGTTGCCCCCGAGGCCCCAGTGGCGGCCTTTTTTGCCGGTGCCGGGGTGTGGATTGTAGCGGGCCAGCTACCCGCAATCTCAGCCGCAAACGCAAACTGTGGCGTTTGACGGGGACCCGGCGGATGAAGCTGGAGCCCACAGACAAGAAAGGATCGGAGTGCCTTTAGAGCTCAAATCGACCCTCAACCTGCCCAAGACTGACTTCCCGATGAAGGCCAACCTGCCGCAGAACGAGCCAAAAATGCTCGCCCATTGGGAAAAGATTCACATCTACGACAAGGTTCGCCAGTCGCGGCGGGGATCCCCAATTTACGTTTTGCACGACGGACCGCCCTACGCCAATGGCCCCATCCATCTCGGCCACGCCCTCAACAAGTGCCTGAAGGACTTCATTGTGAAGTCCCGCAACATGGCCGGGCTCGACTCGCCTTACGTGCCCGGGTGGGACTGCCACGGCCTGCCCATCGAGATCAAAGTCGACGAGTCGCTGGGCCGCAAGAAGCTGGAGATGGACCCGCTGCAGGTGCGCGAGGCCTGCCGCAAGTACGCCGAGAAATATCTCAACCTGCAGCGCGAGCAGTTCAAGCGCCTGGGCGTCTTCGGGAGCTGGGAAGAGCCCTACTCGACCATGACCCCGCAATACGAATCGCGGGTCATCGAGAATTTCTATGCCTTCTTCGAGAAGGACATGGTTTACAAGGGCCTGAAGCCGGTCTACTGGTGCATTCACGACGAGACGGCGCTGGCCGAGGCCGAGGTCGAGTATGCCAATCACACCAGCCCGAGCATCTGGGTGCGTTATGCGCTGACCAGCGATCCGGCGGCGCTTGATCCGGCGCTGGCCGGCAAGAAGGTCGCAACCATCATCTGGACCACCACTCCCTGGACGCTGCCCGCCTCCATGGCGGTGGCCTTCAACCCGCGCGAGGAGTACGTGGCCATCGCGAGCGGCGAGTGGGTCTACATCGTCGCCCGGAAATTGGTGGAAGAGACGGCGCGTAACTGCGAACTCGACGCCAGCCCGCTTGAATCGGACGCCCGGCGGAGAGAAACCCGCGTCCTCGCTACTCTTCCGGGCTCAAAGCTGGAACGCGCGACCTTTGCCCATCCTTTCCTTGAGCGCTCCATTCTCGGGGTGCTGGCCGATTACGTAACCATGGACCAGGGCACCGGCGCCGTTCACACCGCTCCATCGCACGGCGCGGATGACTTCTATACGGGCGTGGAATATGGCATCGACCAGACGTGCAACGTAGATGAGTCGGGACGGCTGCGCAACGGCCTGCCCGAGTACGACGGCATGACGGTTTTCAAGGCCAATGAGCCTGTGATCGAGCTGCTGAAGAAGCGCCGCGTCCTGCTGCACCGCGAGAATATCGAGCACTCGTATCCGCATTGCTGGCGCTGTCACAACCCGGTGATCTTCCGCGCCACCGAGCAGTGGTTCATTGCCATGGAAGGCAAGCTCGACGGCTCAGGCGCCGCCGAGCCGGGTACGGGCGGCACATCGCCTTCCGGCCCACAGCGCGCGGGCGGCACGCTGCGCAGCGTGGCGCTCGATGAGATCGCCAAGGTCAAGTGGGACCCCGCCTGGGGAGAAGAGCGCATCTCCAACATGATCGCCACCCGCCCGGATTGGTGCATCTCCCGGCAGCGCGTCTGGGGCGTGCCCATCGCCGTGTTCTTCTGCAGCGGCTGCGGCGAGGTGCTGAAGTCCAAGGCCGCCAATCGCGCCGTCATCGAGCTGTTCGCGCGCGAGGGCGCCGATGCCTGGTATCGCCGCCAGCCGGCGGAGATTCTGCCCGCGGGGACAAAGTGCGCCAACTGCGGCGGCACCTCGTTCAGGCAGGAGATGGACATCATCGACGTCTGGTTCGAGTCCGGCTCCAGCCAGGCGGCGGTGCTGGGCCATTCTCCCGAGATGCCCTGGCCGGCTGATCTCTACCTCGAAGGCGGCGACCAGCATCGCGGCTGGTTCCACTCTTCCCTGCTGTGCGCGATCGGCCTGCACGGCGGCGCGCCCTATCGCGGCGTGGTTACCAACGGCTGGACGCTCGACGAAGAAGGCCGAGCCATGTCCAAGTCGCTGGGCAACGTGGTGGACCCGGTAAAAATCTGCAAGGAGTTGGGCGCCGAGGTGGTGCGGCTCTGGGTGGCCTCGGTGGATTTCCGCGAAGACGTGCGCGCCTCGGAAAACCTGATGCAGC
>JBEKQR010000364.1:0-4794 GCA_049519515.1 Candidatus Korobacteraceae bacterium | reverse complement strand
AGGAAGAAGCTTGTCGCGCGCGGCCAGCAACGCGCCGGCATCGATCTCGCGCACCAGGAAGAAGTGCGGCACCGTGGTCCAACTCTTGGTGGTGCGCTCTGCCATGAGCTTGGCGGTCGAGCTCAGTGCTTCCAGACCGGCAGATGCCGGGGCGGCAGCCACGGACGGTGGAGCGGCGCTGCCCGCTTTCGCGAAGGCCAGAATGTCGGTCCCCAGGATCTCTCCTCCCGGACCAGTGCCGCGCACTTTACTCAAATCGATGCCGTGCTCCTTGGCCAGGCGGCGCGCCTTAGGGGAAATTGGCGGCGCGGCAGCGGGTGTTGCGTTTGAGGGGGCGGAAGCTGCCGCTTCGTGCCCCACATCTGCCGCAGTTGGCAGATGTGGGTTCGCGGGCCGGGCGCTCATGTGCCGTCCGGAGGCTGCCGGCGCCTCTTCCGTCGGCGGCGCCTCGCCCGGCTGCACGAGCCAGGCGATGGTCTGCCCCACAGGCACCTCGTCCCCGGGTTGCGCTTTGACAGCCGCCAGGACCCCATCGCCGGGGGCTTCGATTTCCATGACTGCCTTGTCGGTTTCGATCTCCAGCAGCGGCTCTCCCTTGGCGACGGTTTGGCCTTGCTGCTTCCGCCAGGAGACAAGCTTGCCGGTCTCCTGCGCCATTTCCAAAGCGGGCATGACGACCCTGATAGCCATAGTTCCTTACCGGAATGGATTTAAGATTTAAGATTTTTGATTTCAGATTGACCCACCCTAGCGCCGAAAAGCACGGCGCGAGGGTGGGGCACCAGCGACAAAGATACGATAGCACGCTGACGCGGACTTACGCCTTGCCGCAAAGCTCGCGTGCCGCCTCGAAGACACGCTTCTCCGACGGTATTGAAAAGTCTTCCAGCGGAGGCGAGAAGGGGACGGGGACGTGCATGGCGCCGATGCGCTTGACCGGGGCCTCCAGGTGGAAGAACGCGCCCTGGGCGATCACCGAAGCGATTTCGGCGGTCACGCCGTAGCGTTCATAGCCTTCGTCCACCACGATGACGCGCGAGGTCTTGATGGCGGAGTCGATCAGCGCCTTCTCATCCAGCGGCCAGATGGTGCGCGGGTCGATCACCTCGGCGCTGATACCGGATTTTTCCAGCATCTCCGCCGCTGCCAGCGCCACCTGCACCATGCTGCTGGTGGCGACGATGGTGACGTCGGTGCCGGCGCGCTTCACGTCGGCTACGCCAAAAGGAATCGTGTACTCTTCCGCCGGCACCGGCCCTTTCAGCCGGTACATCATCTTGTCTTCAAAGAAGACGACCGGATTGTCGTCGCGCACCGCGGTTTTCAGCAGGCCCTTGGCGTCGTAAGGGGTGGAGGGCACCACGACCTTCAGTCCGGGGATATGGGCGAACCAGGCGTGCAGCGACTGCGAGTGCTGGGCGGCCGAGCGGCGGCCGGCGCCGAGCGTGGCCCGCAGCACCATGGGCACCTTCCACTTGCCTCCGGACATGTAATGAATCTTGGCCGCCTGGTTCACCATCTGGTCCATGATCAAGGTGACGAAGTCGCCGAACATGATGTCGGCGATGGGACGCATACCGGTCATGGCCGCTCCCACCGCCAGGCCGGTGAAACCGGGTTCGCTGATCGGAGTATCGACCACGCGCTCCGTGCCGAACTCCTCCACCAGCCCGGAAAGCACCTTGAAAGGCGATCCGTATTCCGCCACGTCCTCGCCAATCAGGAAGACGCGGGGGTCGCGGCGCATTTCTTCGGCAATTGCCTCTTTGACTGCTTCACCCAGGGTAAGTTCACGAACGGCGGCTGTCGCTTCAGGCATAAATATCGTCCTCAATCTGGTCGATGCTGGGATAGGGCGCGTCCATGGCGAACTTGAGCGCCTTCTCTATGTCGCTCTTGGTCTCCGCCTCGATCTGCGCCAGCAACTTGGAATCGGCAAAGCCCTGCTCGGTCAACCAGGCCGCATGGGTCTTGATTGGATCGCGCTCGGTCATCCAGCGCTGCTCCTCGTCCTTGGTGCGATAGGGCCGGTTGAGGTCGCCGACGTGGTGACCGCGGTAGCGGTAGGTGTTGCACATCAGGAAAGCGGGACCATCTCCGCGGCGGGCGCGCTCGACGAACCGCTTTGTGGCTTCGCAAACGGCGCGCACGTTCTGTCCGTCGACGCTTTCGGCGGGGATGCCGAAAGTGGCGGGACGGGTCAGCAGGTCGCCGGCGAAGCACTCCGAGTTATGGGTGTACTCGCTGTAAAGATTGTTCTCGCAAACGTAGATGACCGGCAGCTTCCAGAGCTGTGCCAGGTTCATGGCCTCGTAGAGCACTCCCTGGGCCATGGCGCCGTCGCCGAAGAAGCAGACGGCCACGCGGCCATTCTTCAGGTGCTTGGCGGAGAAAGCCGCGCCGGTGGCGATGGCCGTGCTCCCGCCCACGATGGCGTTGGCGCCCAGGTTGCCGGTGGCCGGGTCGGCAATGTGCATCGATCCGCCTTTGCCCCGGCAGTACCCGGCTTCCTTGCCGAGCAGTTCCGCGAACATCTTGTCCAGCGACGCTCCTTTGGCCAGGCAGTGGCCGTGACCGCGGTGCGTGCTGGTGATGTAATCGTCGGTGCGCAGCGCGCTACAAACTCCAACGGCTACCGCTTCCTCGCCAATATAAAGGTGGGCGAGTCCGGGCATCAGAGCCTGGGTGTAGAGATCGTTTACGTGCTCCTCGAACATACGGATGGCGAGCATCCGCCGGTACATATCAATCCATTGCTTGACTTCCGTTGCCGAGCCAGTCTCCAGCGTCGGACCACTCATGTGCCACTCCTTTATCCCGGCAGAGAAAAGCACTCGCCTGCCGGGCCCCTCGGATTTGCTTGGCGAGAAAACCGCGCTTTCGTTTTGTCCGCTTACAGCGAAGCGGGGCCTGCCTGGCAGACTCAGCCGCAGGTTTTGAATAATCCTGAATATTTTGCCGGTTCTGCTGGGGAAAGGCAATGAACTCCCGCCTCGACGAATGCAAAAACCGCATTCAGCGGCTTGCGGCAGTCGATTTGCCTTGCATACCCAGTTTTTTCAGAATCTCGATTGCGTATTCAATATCGCTGCGAGATACGTCCTTGTGGGTAACGAGGCGTATCCGGTAACGGCCGGTTTCGTTGACCTTGATGTTGTTTTTGCGGAGCTCCTCCACAAACTGGGCGGCGGTAATACCCAGCGCATCGACGTCCACTACGACGATGTTGGTTTGCACGGTCGCCAGGTCGACCTTCAGCCTGGTACGGGCGACCGCCTCGGCGAGCATGCGGGCGTGCAGATGATCTTCGGACAGCCGCTGCACCATGGTCTTGAGGGCAACGATGCCGGCTGCGGCTATGACGCCTCCCTGGCGCAAACTGCCGCCCAGCAGCTTGCGGCAGCGCCGCGCCTTTTGAATGAAGTCTTTGGCGCCCACCAAGAGCGATCCTACCGGCGCCGACAATCCTTTGGAGAGGCAGAACTGCACCGAGTCCGCGTAGCGCGTCAGCTCGCGGACGTCGATGTTTTGCGCCACGGCCGCGTTGAAGATGCGCGCGCCATCCATATGAATGGGCAGTGAGTACCGGTCTGCCAACGCCCTGATGGCCGCCAGTTCAGCCGGGGTATAGTAGGTCCCGCCGGCCAGGTTGTGCGTATTCTCCACCTCTATGAGGGCGGTGCGCGGCATGTTGATCTTCTTGGGCCGAATGTGAGGCTCAATCAGCTCCGGGGTAAGCTTGCCGTGCACGCCCGGGACAGCGTGCGGCTGGGCTCCGGCGAGCGCCGAGATTGCTCCTGTTTCCAAACCGTAAATGTGGGCGGTGGCTTCGCAGATGACCTCGTCGCTTTTCCCGGCGTGGACCATTACAGCCGTCGCATTCCCCTGCGAGCCGCTGGTGACGAACAGTCCGGCCTCCTTGCCCATCATTTCGGCTGCCAGCGCCTCCAGGGCGTTTATGGTCGGGTCCTCGCCATAGCCATCGTCGCCCACCTCGGCTTCAAACATGGCTTGGCGCATCTCAGGGGTTGGCTTGGTAACAGTGTCACTGCGCAAATCGACTACCGGCATATCCGTTGCTCCTTCAGGGAAAACTCTGTGTTGATCGGGATCTACAAGTGAATCTTACCTGAATCTGCTTGCTCAGAGACAGCCGTTTGAGCGGGCAGTAGTGAGTCAATTTGATTTTCCATAAGCCGCCCAAATTGACCCGGCGCCCGAACCGGCGCCCTTCCGTGAATCCTCTTGACACCCCGGCAAGACCCGGCAGATACTCTGACCGCAACGTAAATAGCCTGTTAATCACACCGTTGAGCACCCGTTCAATGGTCGGGGTTGTTCCCCGCGCCGCTTGCCGTTGCGGGGAGCGGGCGCGTTCAGTCGATGCCATCCGTAGCGAGAGGAATTTTCACATGGAACGAGCGATCTCATTCATTCTCAATGGCAAGCCGACACAGGTGACGGTCGAGGAGGAACGCATGCTGCTGTGGGTGCTGCGCTACGACCTCGGCCTCACCGGCGCCAAGTTCGGCTGTGGAACTGGCTTGTGCGGCGCCTGCACGGTTGTTGTGAACAACGAAGCGATCAGGTCCTGCAGCACCCCGGTCAAAGAAGTGGCCGGGAAAAAGGTCCTGACCATAGAAGGCTTAAGCCAGGATGGGCATCTCCACCCGCTGCAGGAGGCATTTGTCAAGCACAACGCCTTCCAGTGCGGCTATTGCACGCCGGGGATGATCATGACCGCCTACGCCTATCTGCTGAAGAAGCCGAAGGCGACCCGCGCTGACGTCATCC
>JBEKQR010000363.1:0-4849 GCA_049519515.1 Candidatus Korobacteraceae bacterium | reverse complement strand
TCTGTGTGTTTTTTACCTTTCCCGTTTCACGCCGGGGAGAACAGTCAAGCCAGCTCTGATGATCCCTGATATCCTCCTGGCATCTATGAGGCTGCTGGAACCATGAACCCCCGTCTCGGACTCATCGCCGGCAATGGCAAGTTTCCCTTCCTGGTGCTCGATGCCGCCCGCTCGCGCGGCTACGACGTGGTAATCGCTGCCATCAAGGAAGAGGCATTTCCCGAGATCGAGCAGCACGGCGCCGTCGCCGTGCACTGGATGTCTCTGGGCGAACTCTCGCGGCTGATCGAGACCTTCCGGCGCGAAGGCGTAACCCAGGCCATCATGGCCGGCCAGGTCAAGCACAAACAGATCTTCAGCAGCATCAGGCCGGATTGGAAGCTGGCCAAGCTGCTGCTCAAACTGCCGACGCGCAATACCGATTCCCTGATCGGCGGGGTGGCGGAGCTGCTGGCCGAGGAAGGCATTACCCTGATGAACTCCACCTGGCTGCTGCAGCCGCTGCTGGCCTGCCCCGGCGTGCTTACCCGGCGCCAGCCGAGCGACCAGGAGCAGACCAATATCACCTACGGCCGCGCCGTGGCGCACCACGTGGCGCGCTTTGATATCGGGCAGACGGTGGTGATCGCCGAAGCCGCCTGCGTGGCCATCGAAGCCATGGAAGGCACCGACGCCGCCATCCTGCGCGCCGGGGCGCTGATGCGCTCGCTGCACGGCGAGTCTGCCATGCTCAGCCGCGCGCTCACCGTGGTCAAGGTGGCCAAGCCCAATCAGGACATGCGCTTCGACGTGCCCGTCATCGGCCTGCGCACCATCGAAACCATGCGCCAGGCCGGCGCTACCTGCCTGGCGCTCGATGCCGGCCGCTGCCTCATCCTGGACGGTGACGCCGTAATCCAGGCCGCCAATGACGCCGAAATCGCCATCGTGGCGGAAGAAGCACCGAAAAGGTAGGGTTTCTCGTTTCCCGTTTCACGCAGCAAAATCTCGTAAGTTGTGGTAACGCTTGTTCACGCCAATTAACCCGAATCACGTCTCCACACGCATATCGCTTATAATCTCGTGTTCTTATGAATGGATCGCGACTTTGGGTTTTATTCACGGTTGTATCCGTCCTGATCGTTGTGGCGTTGTGGATGAGCGTTGCAACGGGCAGTGCCATTGGAAAGTTGTATCCGCTCGTGTTCCTCATTCCGGCAGGGAATCGACTTTTCATATCAAAGAATTTCCCTGAGCGAAGGCGTGAATTTGTTGTTGGGGCATTCCAATACGCATGCGCGTTTGTTGTTCTAGCTGGTTATAAATGGGTCGAAACGCCGGTTGGCAAGGAGTTCGTTGTCATATCCGGGTTCGTGGCAATGATTGTGCTTGCTTTTGTTCCAGGCGGGAGGTTTAGCCCTGTCGGGAAGAGGTAATTGTTGAGAAATCGCCTTACCACCAGTAATTACCCCGTCCTTCACTGACCAGTCGTGAAACGTGAAATTATTAAGAGATCCCTCGCTTCGCTCGTTTTTAGCCTGCCCTGAGCGAGCGGAGCGAGTCGAAGGGCCCGCAAGACGGCTCAACTTGAAACGTGAAACGGCACTGCTTTACGCTAGTTTGAATGACGAAAGAACAGCAATCCCCCATCCGCGTGGCGGTCATCGGCGTCGGTTCGTTTGGACGCAACCACGCCCGCGTCTATAGGGCACTGGCAGACGAGCAGGCTCAGGCACAAGCTGAACCGCAAGCGGCGCTGCCGCGAATCGAGCTGGCCGCCGTGGTCGACCGCGACCGGGCGCGCGCCCAGGCCGTGGCTGCCGAGTTCGGCGCGCGGGCCTGTTTCAGCCTGGAAGAGCTGCTGGCAGCCGGCCGGATTCACGCCGCGAGTGTCGCCGTGCCCACGGTGCAGCACCTGGCGGTGGCGCGCGCGCTAATGGAAGCGGGAATCGACGTGCTGGTGGAGAAGCCGCTGGCCCTGGATGTGGCCGAGGCCGATGCCATGATCGAGCTGGCGCGCCGCCACCAGCGGGTGGCGCAAGCAGGACACCTGGAGCGATTCAATCCGGCGGTGCGAGCCGCCCTGCCGCACATTACCCGCCCGATGTTTTTCGAGGTCCACCGGCTGAGCATGTTTACCTCTCGCTCCCTGGATGTGGACGTGGTGATGGACCTGATGATCCACGACCTGGACGTGGTGCTGTCGCTGGTGAACTCGCCGGTGCGCGAGATTCGCGCCGTGGGGCTGCCGGTGCTGACGCCCAAGGTCGATATCGCCAACGTGCGCATCGAGTTCGAATCGGGCTGCGTGGCCAACTTCACCGCCAGCCGCGTCAGCACGGAAAAGGTGCGCAAGCTGCGCTTCTTCCAGCCGCACCAGTACGTCTCGCTCGACTACTCGCGGCGCGACATGTTCATGCTGACGGTGAAGCCTCCGGGAGAGGGCCAGGGCGGCGGCAGCCAGTTTGCCTTGCCGCAGATAGTGCCTTCCAAGCCGCAGGTAACGGCGGAGGAGCCGCTCAAAGCCGAACTGCGCAGCTTCCTGGAGAGCGTGGCCAGCCGGGTGCGTCCCCTCGTGCCCTTGGAGGATGGCCGGCGGGCGCTGGCGCTGGCGCTCAAAATCCGCGCGCAGATCGAGGAGCACAGCAAGCGCGCGGGAGTGGCCGAGCTGCGGCGTTTGTGAAGCAGTTTCGAGTTTCAAGTTTCGAGTTTCGAGCAAGAACCAGTCGAGACGGCAGATTTCGTGCTCTGCACGATGTGCTATTACCTAAACAGCTTCTTGCATCTCCATCTAGAAAACGAAATCACCAACGCCGGCAAGCTCACAGCAGATGAGACTTGAAACTTGAAACTCGAAACTGTCTTTACGCCGCCTCTCCGCTCTCCGCCAGTTGCGCTTCCTGGCGCGCGCTGCGCCGGTACTCGAAAGTGCACTCCTCCGGCCGCTTGTCCCGCCGCAGGCCCAGGAACACCGGCGCCCGCATCTTGATGGCCCCGCTCTGGCCTTCGTGAGTCCACTCCGTAAACTTGATCTGCGCCACCAGCTCCGGGCGCACGAAATGCACCGGGCGGTTGGCTTCCACCCGGTTGGCGAAGGGGTTCTTCGAGGTCTGGCGGACCCGCAACAGCTCCCAGAGCTCGCGTTGCGTTTGCGCGTTGAAGCCGCTGCCGGCCTGGCCGACGTGGATCAGGCGGCCCTGATCATCGTACAGTCCGAGCACGATGGAGCCGAAATACGGGCGCGCGCCGCGCGGGTCGGTGTAGCCCCCGATCACGCATTCCTGCACGTGCGTCACTTTAATCTTCAGCCACTCGCGCGAACGCTTCGTCAGGTAGCAGGACTTGCGCCGCTTGGCGATGATTCCCTCCAGCTGCCGCTCGGCTGCGGCGCGGTAGAGCTCGATGCCGCTCGGGAAGTGCTCCGAGTAGCGGACCAGGCGGTCCTGGTTCTGCGCCAGACGCTCCCGCAACAGCCGCTTGCGATCTTCGAGGTTCACTTTGAGCAGGCTGTAGCCGTCCAGGTAAAGCAAGTCGAAGACGTAATAGGCAATGGGAACATCGCCGCGGCTGGCGCCCGTGCGGCGGCCGTTCTCGCCAATCCCGGTGCGCTGCTGCATGAGGCTGAAGCTGGAGCGTCCTTGCTCGTCCAGGGCAACCACCTCACCGTCGACAATGGCGGTGCCGGCGCGCAGGCACTGCGGGAAGCCCGCCAGCTCCGGAAAAGTTTGGGTCAAATCATTGTCGTTGCGCGAGCGCAGGCGCAGCCGGCCGTTTTCGACGAACGCCAGGGCGCGATAGCCGTCCCACTTGACCTCGAAGAGCCATTCGCGGCTGTCGAATGGAGCATCGACCAGGGTGGCGAGCATGGGCCGGATGAACGCCGGCATCGGCCGCCGTTCGGCTCCCGGCGCCCCCACCCCAACAGACGCAAAAACGGCGTCTGTTGGGGACCCCGGCAG
Organism: Candidatus Korobacteraceae bacterium; assembly: GCA_049519515.1. Lineage (GTDB taxonomy): Bacteria > Acidobacteriota > Terriglobia > Terriglobales > Acidobacteriaceae > CAWBRT01. The sequence goes on along the minus strand of JBEKQR010000363.1, from coordinate 911 downwards.
CGAAGCCATCTCCGTAGCGGAAGCAGAGCGATTGCCGCCCCTGGTGCCGGAACTCCTTCCGGAACTGGAGAAACTTGCGGATTTCCCAAGAGGCCCGTCGCTCGCATCGCTCGCGCTTGCACTCTTGCGCGAGCGCGATCTCGAGGCCGGCTTTTCCCGCGAGGCGCTCGGCTTGGCAACCGAGCCAGAAGCTTTCTTGCCCGCGACACGGGCGCTCTTGGAAGAGCTGCTTGCCTTTCGAGGCTGCCGGGCCGCCGGCAAACGCTGCTGCGGCTTTTTCCGTGCTGATGTTGCGCTTGCCGTCGCCGAGGTGCGGCCCGTTTCTGCGCGGCGGCTCTTGTCGTGCGCGGTGATGGCGTCTGCCAGCCACTCCTGCTTGACGCGACCGGCAGCCGGACGACCGCTCTGCCACTCGGCACTGCCCTCGTCGGCGGCAATCTCCTCCAGCGTGCGGCCGCTCAGCACCGAACGGTCAAGCTGGTTGATGTCGAAGCCGGGCTTGACGTACTCGTCCCGATGCTTGATCAGCAGCCACTCGGTGCCCTTGCTTCCCGGCCGGCGCGAACGCATCTTGGCAAGCACAAAGCTGCCATTCAGCTTCTGCCCGTGCAAGCGGAACTTCAGATCGCCCTTGGCCAGCATTTCGGCGGCGAGCGCGTCCTGATCGGCCGTGGTCTTGGGTGGCTTGGCAGGGCCTCCAGTTGACGCGGATTTTGCGTCTGCCGGATAAGTAGCGCCGGCGGGTGCGACCGGCTCCCAGGTTCCGATGTCCCACACCATCACCGTTCCGGCGCCATAATTGCCCGGCGGAATCACGCCCTCGAAATCGATGTACGAAACCGGATGGTCTTCCACCTGCATCGCCAGCCGCTTGTCGGCCGGGTCGAGCGAGGGGCCCTTGGGAACGGCCC
>JBEKQR010000362.1:0-4858 GCA_049519515.1 Candidatus Korobacteraceae bacterium | reverse complement strand
GTCTTTGAAGGGGCGCGGCTTTGCGGGGTCCCCAGCAAGTCCGAATTTGACTTGCTGGGGTGCCTTGAGCCGCGCCGATAGATGCCGAATAGGGCCTTGGCCTTTAGGCCCTGAGGTAATCGCCCTCAGCGGCTAAAGAGGTTGCGGAAAAATCTCTGTATCCACTCGAGAGCAGATCCCTCGCGGGCTGAAGCCCGCTCGGGATATTAATAATAAAGGGCCTCTCACGGCGCGGCTAAAGCCGCGCCCTTTCAAAACAATCGCCAGCTGACGTTTTTTCAGCAGCCTGTAAAGCCGGGTTCATAACGGCCCCACGCGGCACGCCTGAAGGCGTGCCCTTTCAAGGAATCTGGGTTACAGCAAATCCTTTCTAAAACCGCCTCTTTCCCTAAAACCACTTTCGCAGGTCCATGCCTGCGTAAAGGCTCGCCACCTGGTCTCCGTAGCCGTTGAACATCAGCGTGGGCCGCTTGCCGAACTCGCCGATGCGGCGCTCGTTGGCCTGGCTCCAGCGTGGATGGTCCACTTCGGGATTGACGTTGGAATAGAAGCCATACTCGACTGACGAGGCCTTGTTCCAGGTGGTTTGCGGCATATCGGCCGTCAGCCTGATCTTGACGATCGACTTGGCGCTCTTGAAGCCGTACTTCCAGGGCACCACCAGGCGTATGGGCGCGCCATCCTGGTTGGGCAGCGTCTCTCCGTAGAGTCCGACCGCCAGTATGGTGAGCGGATGCATGGCCTCGTCGAGCCGCAAGCCCTCCACGTAAGGCCAATCCAGAACGCTGCGCTTCTGGCCGGGCATCTGGCTGGGACGAAGCACGCTGGTGAACTCCACAAACTTTGCTGCCGACGTCGGACCCACCTGCTTCAGCAACGCGCTCAGCGGAAAGCCGATCCACGGAATCACCATCGACCAGCCTTCGACGCAGCGCATGCGGTAGACGCGCTCCTCCAGCGGCGCCAGCTTGAGCAGGGCGTCCATATCGTAGGTCCTGGGCTTTTGCGCCAATCCCTCGACGGCAACGCTCCACGGCAGCGGCTGAAACGATCCTGCCAGCTCGGCCGGCCCTTCCTTGTCGGTGGAGAACTCGTAGAAGTTGTTATAGTGCGTCACGTCCTTCAGCGGCGTCAGCTTCTCGCTGGTGCTGTAAGAGCCTTTTACATAATTCAGTCTGCCGAGTGCCGGAGCAATTGCCGAGCCCGCATCGGGAGCAGCGTTGGCGGAACGGGCGCCAAACACATCGTGCAACTTGTATCCGCCAAGGGCGGCCGCCCCTAGCGCCACTGTGCCTTTCATGAAATTGCGCCGGTTCAGGTACACAGACTTGGGCGTTATTTCAGAACTGGGAATCTCCGGGGATTTGCCTATCGCCATATTCCCCCTCCGTTAGATCAGATTCCGCTCAGGCAGAAATGTTTCAATAAAGCAGTTTCGAGTTTCAAGTTTCGATTTTCACGTTCGCCGGGTGCCCCATCCTTTCGCAAAGCGAAGGGTGGGGTTGTTGTTCTCTATAAATCCAATGAACGGGTGCCTCACCTTCGCGAGGCGCAGCCGAGCTAAGGTGGGTTAGAACCCCAACCCGGCAACGCGCAACCAGCTTGAAACTCGAAACTGCCCTTTTCAGCCGGGTGCCCCACCCTTTCGCGAAGCGAAGGGTGGGATTGTTTCAGCTCTCGAACGCCAGCGTGAGCAGCGTCTTCTGCTCCAGCTCGTGGGCCTTGGCCGAGCCGGTGGCCGGGCTGGCCGCCGCGGCCCGCTTGACCGAGCGCACCGGGCGATTGCTGATGATGCGCCGCAGCCGCGGAATCACAAACCAGAGCGCGCCCATGTTGGCCGGCTCCTCCTGCACCCAGACGATCTCGCTGACGCTGGCGTAGCGCGCCATCAGATCGCGTATCTCCGCCTCCGGGAACGGATAGAGCTGTTCCAGGAAGACGATGGCCGTTTCCCGCTGATTGCGGCGCTTGCGTTCGGCCACCAGCTCGTGGCCGACTTTTCCGCTGCACATCAGGATGCGCTTGGGATCGCTCGTCTGCACATCGGCCAGCAGCAGCTTAAAGCCCGGCTCGGCAAACTGCTCGATGCCGCTCTGCGCCTCGGGATGGCGCAACATGCTCTTGGGGGTGAAGCAGATCAGCGGCTTGCGCCACGAGCGCAGGGCCTGGCGCCGCAGCAGGTGGAAGTACTGCGCCGCGGTCGAGGGCTGGCAGACCTGCATATTGTCGCGCGCGCAGAGCTGCAGGTAGCGCTCGATGCGGGCACTGGAGTGCTCCGGTCCCTGGCCTTCGTAGCCATGCGGCAACAGCATTACCAGGCCGGAAAGCAATCCCCACTTCTCTTCCCCGGCGGCGACAAACTGGTCGATGATGATCTGGGCGCCGTTGGCGAAGTCGCCAAACTGCGCCTCCCAGGCGACCAGCGTCTCGGGATAATCGCGGCTGTAGCCGTATTCAAAGCCCAGGACGGCGGCCTCGGAGAGCTCCGAGTTGTAGATTTCCACCCGCGCCTGATCGGGCGAAAGATGACATAGGGGGACGTACTCGCGCTCGTTTTCCACGTCGATCAGCGCCGAGTGCCGGTGGTTGAAGGTGCCGCGGCGGCTGTCCTGGCCGGAAACTCGAATGGCGGTGCCGCTCACAGCCAGCGAAGCTAAGGCCAGGGCCTCCGCCATGCCATAATCGATGTGACGCTTGCCTTCGGCCATCTCCAGGCGCTGCTCCAGCAGCTTCTTCACCTTGGGATGAATGTTGAAGTCCGCCGGGTACTCGGTCAGCTTGCGGCCCAGCGAGGCAATTTCCTGCGCGTCCAGGCCGGTCGCCATCTCCAGGTCGGGCGAATACGGCCCGCCCTTGAACTTGTCCCAATAGTCCGGCAGCTTGTAGAGCACGGGCTTCTTCTTCAACTGCTGCGCCTTCTTCTTCGCCTCCTGCAGGCGCGCCCGCACACGCTCGACCTGCGGCGCGGCGTCAACTCCGATGGCCTGCGCATAAATCTGGTAGAGCGGCGGATGCTCCTTGATCTTGCGATAGACGATCGGCTGGGTGATGGTGGGATCGTCGACTTCGCTGTGGCCGTGGCGGCGGTAGCCGATCAGGTCGATCACCACGTCGGAGGCGAAACGATAGCGATATTCAACCGCCCAGCGGGCCACGCGCACCACGGCTTCGGGGTCTTCCGCGTTGACGTGGAAGATGGGAATGGGCAGGCGCTTGGCCACATCGGAAACAAAGGGCGTCGAAGACTCTTCCGACGGGTTGGTGGTGAAGCCGAGAAGATTATTGACAATGATGTTGACCGTGCCGCCTACGCGATAGCCGCGAAGCTGGCTGAGGTTGAGCGTTTCCGCCCAAACGCCCTGCCCGGCAAAAGCGGCGTCGCCGTGCATGAGCACCGGGAAGGTTTGCTGCTTGCCGGAGCTGCCGCGGCGGGTCTGCTTGGCGCGCACCCGGCCCAGGCAAACCGGATCGACCGCCTCCAGGTGGCTGGGATTCGAGACCAGGTGGATGCGCACCGGACGCCCATGGATGGGGCGAAAACTGGTCGCGCCCAGGTGATATTTCACATCGCCGCCGCCGAGGGTGCTGCGCGGATCGACATCCTCGAAGCCGGCGAATATCTCCGCCGCGTCGCGGCCCACGGTGTGCGCCACCACGTTCAGACGGCCGCGATGGCTCATGCCCATCACGAATTCTTCGGCGCCGTGCACGACGGCGGCGTCCAGCAGCTCGTCCAGCAGCGGAATCAGCGAGGTATTGCCTTCAAGCGAAAAACGCTTCGTCCCGATGTAAAGCGACTGCAGCATCTGCTCGAAGATGTCGGCCTCGATCAAGCGGGTCAGGATGCGCTCGCGATCTGCGCTTGCCGGGGTGGCCTCGACGGGCTCCGCCTCGCCCTCCATGCGCTGCCGCACCCACTCGCGCCGCTCCGGGTCGGGCATGTGCATGAACTCGGCGCCAACGGTGCCGCAGTAAAGGCGCCGCGCGTCTTTTGCGATTCCGGCTGCCGGCCCTGACAGATTCAACTCCGGATGCTCTCGCGGAAAAAAGTTCCCGAGCGGGTCCAGCTCCGCCTGCATGTATCCCCAGCGGCGGAAGGCGTCGAATACTCTCTCTCGCTGGTCAGCCTCCGAACTGGCAAGTTCAGCCGACGGCATTACATGAGTTTGCAATGAAGTGCTCCTTCACCACCGGAATAGGGTAGTCCGGCAGCGCTCCCGGTGGCAAACCAGCCGCCTTCGGCTGGGCCGGGCAGCAGATAAGCCGCCAGCCGTATTGGTCCTTTACGTTCTATTAGATGCGGCGAAAACCGAGCTGGGCGCGGAAGCATGGGAACAGTGCCGGCCTTACGGGACGGAGGCGCGTTCTACAAGCTGGCCCAGGACTCCCCTTCCCCTTCGCTCCGCTCAGGGTATTCTTGTAACCACGATGCCAGGTACGTCCGTGCGTCGGTTCGCGACGACGGCCGTCCAGGTGATCGTGTCATCAGCTTCGGGTTTCGTTGTGTCCGGGAAGCGGTGAAGTGATCCCTTGATTCTTTTCGCTTTTCCCTTGAAGCGTCCACCCCAGCAGTTAAGGCGTAGCGCTGGTCTCAAGACCGGCTGTCGTGGGGGCGTCCACGCCCGCACTCCAAACCCAGCCCCATCCTTTCAGTCCTGCCCGTTCGGGATTGCTCGCGACGTACCGGAGGGCGCGCTCCAATTCGTCTTCATCCCGTATTCTTCGATTCTCTTTGGACTGTATTCAGCCACCAGCACCTCCTGGCGCGGCAGCAGTTTCAGGCCATAACGCTTCGCGGTTTCCAGTACCCGCTCGCGCTCCACAATTTTCTCCAACACCGGTCGTGGGAGGGAGTCTG
>JBEKQR010000361.1:0-4859 GCA_049519515.1 Candidatus Korobacteraceae bacterium | reverse complement strand
ATCGTATCCCACCTTAGCTCGCTTCGCTCGCGAAGGTGGGGCACCCGCGCTCAACTCTGCGGTTACCTTTCTTGCCAAGCTCGAAACTTGAAACTTGAAACTGCCGCTGCTGTACAATCCGCTCAACCAGACTTGCCGCTGACGAGGAACTACCTTGCGTGCTCGCCGGAAGATCGCGATTCTGATCTTGGCCATTCTCGTCATCATGATGATCGGGATGGTTGGCCTGCATCTGCTGGAAGGCATCTCGATGTTCGATGCCTTTTACATGGTGCTGACCACTTTCACCACCATCGGTTACCAGGGCCCGGCTACTCATGCCGGGCGGGTGTTCAATACTTTCCTGATCATCGCCGGCGTGGGGCTGGTGTTTCTGCTGGTCGTGGCGGCGACCCAGGCTTTGTAAGAATTCGAGTTCAGAGAACTGCTGGGCAGGCGAAAAATGGAGCGTGAAATCAGCCAGCTTAAGAATCACTACATCATCTGCGGCGCCGGGCGCGTGGGGCGCAGCGTGGCCAGCGAACTGGCGCGGCGCAGCGCGCCTTTCCTGATGATCGAGAACAGCGAGTCCAAGGCGGAACTCTATCGCGGCAAATGGCTGGTGCTGAACGGCGACGCCACCAGCGAAAGCATGCTGCGACAGGCCGGCATCGAGCGCGCCGTGGGGCTGGTGGCGGCGACCACAACCGACGCCACCAATACCTACATCATCCTCACTGCCCGCAGCCTCAATGACAAGCTCAAGATCATTGCCCGCGCCAGTGAAGAGGATGCCGAAAAGCACATGCGTTCGGCGGGGGCAGACGAGGTTGTCTCTCCCTATGCCTTCATCGGCTACCGTATCGCCCACTCTTTTTTGCGCCCGCACGTGTTGGATTTCATGAGGCTGGCGATGATTCCGGAGGAGGAGCTCGGTCTGGAGATCGAGGAGCTGCGGGTAAGCGAGAGCAGCCCGTTTGCTGGTCAGACTGTATCCGACTCGAAGCTGCGCCAGAGTTACGGAATCATCGTGCTGGCCATCAAACATGAAGGCCAGAAGCTGCAATTCAATCCCAAGTCGACGGACATGATCGCGGCGGGCGATACCCTGGTGGTGATGGGAGATCCGGCTGGGCTGCGCGAGGCGCAGGGCCTGGCAGGCACACGCGCATGAAGATCACGACTGCGGCGGAGATGCGGGAGATCGACCGCCTTACCAGCGAACGTTTCGGCGTCCCTTCCCTCACCTTGATGGAGAACGCCGGAACGGCCGTGGCCACGGTCGCGCGCTTGCATTTCACGCAAGCGTCGCGCATCGCCATCGTCTGCGGAAAAGGCAACAACGGCGGCGACGGTTTTGTGGCCGCCAGAAAACTGCACCAGGCCGGCAAGGTAGTCGAGGTGCTGCTGCTGGCCGACCCGGCGGAGTTGCGCGGCGATGCCGCCCAGATGTTCGCCCGCTTGCCGTTGCGCCCGCTTGTCATGCGCAACGAGCGGGAACTGGGGAAGGAGCTGGCGCGCGGCCTGGGCAACGCCGAGCTGATTGTGGATGCGATCCTCGGGACCGGGTTCCGGCCTCCGGTCACCGGGCTCTACGCCAAGGCAATCGAGGCCATCAACTTCGCCGGGATTCCGGTGTTGGCCGTGGACATTCCCTCCGGAGCCGATTCCGACAGCATGAGCCCTCAGCTCTCGGGGCCACCAGCAGATGCCGCCTTTGCGACTGGTGGAGCGAAATCGCAGGAGAACGCCGTTATCGCCCGGGCCGACGCCATCGTGACCTTCACCGCCCCGCGGCCAGCCCACCTGTTCGGCAATCTGACCTCCGGGCCGGTGGTGGTGGCGCCGATCGGCTCGCCGCCCGAGGCGATTAAATCGTCTTTGAATCTCTTCGCCATCACCGCCGCGGACGTGGCTCCCCTGCTCGCGCCGCGCGCCCCCGACGCCAACAAAGGACGCTTCGGCCACGTGCTGGTGATCGGCGGATCGTTCGGCAAGTCCGGAGCCGCAGCCATGGCCGGCATGAGCGCGTTGCGCTCCGGCGCGGGACTGGCCACGGTTGCTACCGCGCGCTCGGCGCTGCCCATGGTCGCCGCGCACGCCCCGGAGTTAATGACCGAGCCGCTCTCGGAAACCGCGCTCGGCAGCCTGGGACGACTGGCCCTGGGCGATCTGCCCGACATCATCAAGGGCAAGACGGTAATCGCCATCGGTCCCGGCCTGGGCCACCACATAGAGACGGTTGAGTTGGTGCAGTCCATTGTGCGCACTACCACGGTGCCGACGGTCATCGATGCCGACGGACTCAACGCCTTTGAAGGCGTGGCCGACATGCTGGATGGAGCGCGGCGCACCCTGGTTCTGACTCCCCATCCCGGCGAAATGGCGCGACTGACGGGCAAGACTGTTGCCCAGGTGCAGGCCGACCGCCTCGGCGTGGCGCGCGGCTTTGCCCGCGAACGCTCGTGCATCCTTGTGCTGAAAGGGCATCGCAGCGTCGTGGCGCTGCCGGATGGCACGGCGTGGGTCAACCCCACGGGCAATCCCGGCATGGCAACCGGCGGCACCGGAGATATTTTGACGGGAATGGTTGCCGGATTTCTTGCACAGTTCCCGGAGCGCGCCGAGTTGGCCGTCTGCGCGGCGGTCTTCCTGCATGGCCTGGCCGGAGACGTGGCGCGCGAAGAAGAAGGCGAGCTGCCGATGGTGGCCACGGATCTGCTGCATGCGCTTCCGGCGTCCATACGGCGCGCCGTTCAGTGGTCGCGGCAGCCGCTGCTGCGGATCTCATAGAGGCAACCCCGAATTCTTTGCGATGGTTTACGGCTTTAGATCGCATGAGCAAGCTCGCGCCAACCCAGCAGTTCGTGACCCACTCGGCGGAGGAGACCATCGAGCTGGGGCGCCAGCTCGCCCCGCTGTTGCGAGAGGCCAGAATCGTGCTGCTGCGCGGCGATCTCGGCGCGGGCAAGACCACGCTGGTCAAGGGCATCGCTGAAGGCTTTGCCGCCGCCGAGCAGGAAGACGTGACCAGCCCCACCTTCACCTTGGTTCATGAATATCGCGGCCCCGAGCGCAGCCTCTTTCACATCGATCTTTACCGCATCGAAACCATACGCGAACTCGAGACCCTGGGACTCGACGACCTCATGCGCGAGGAAGGCAACCTCCTGCTGATCGAATGGGGCGAGAAGTTCGAGCGACTGCTGCGCGAACGCGATGCCGAGATCGCCATCGAGCGCCTGGGCGACCAGGAGCGGCGGTTTACTTTTAAGGTTTCAGATTTTTGATTTCAGATTGAAAAGCAGGAAACCGGTTATTTCCTCTTCATATCCAGAACGGGTCCCCTAGCAGGCGTATCCGTTTTCGTGGTGTCATGCCGCAGCCAAGGCCCCGGTAAATACCGTTCTTCTGCTTGCTGATTGAGGCTATTTACGGGCAGGCGTGGACGCCTCCCGGATAGCCGATCCCGCTCTGCGGGACCAGCGCTACAATTTGGCCCCTACACCGCCATCGGAAACAGCGTCAACTGCGCGCAAGCTTCTGCCGGCTGGCGCTTGGGCCGCGATTCCCGTTCGTAGGCGATTCCATATTTCTCCCGCAGCCTCGCCATGAGTTTGCTGATCTGCCGCTGGTAGACGGGAGAGACGAAGGCCCGCTCCTGGTAACGCTTTCGGTAGTCCTCGACGAGCTGCGGAAACTCGCGCTCCAGGAACGGCAGGAAGACCGCAGCCGAGCACGGCTTGAGAAACAGCGGATTGGCGAAAATGTTCTTGCCGCCCGCCTTCTTGACCGCAGCCACCAGCTCTTCCAGAGACTTTTCCGAATCGGTTATGCCGGGAACCACAGGCGCGCAGATGACTCCGGCATCGATGCCGGCGCGGTTCAATTCCTCGACGGCTTTCAGGCGCAGGTCGGGACGCGGGGCGCGAGGCTCCAGAATGCGGGCCAGTTTCGTGTCCAGGGTGGTAATGGTCAGGTTGACGTAAACGCGGTTTTGCTCGCCCAGGCACCGCAGCAGGTCGCGGTCGCGCAGAATGAGGTCAGACTTGGTTACGATGCCGATCTCGAAGCCGCGGTGCAGCGCCAGCTCCTCCAGGATGGCGCGGGTGACGCGGTAGTGGCGCTCGGCCGGCTGGTAGGGATCGGTGGCCGTGCCAATGGCGATCTGCTCGCCCGGCTTGACCCGCTTCAGGTCGCGGCGCAGCAGCCATCCAGCCTGCTGCTTGATGTAGATCTTGCGCTCGAAGTCGAGCCCGTCGCGCATCTCCATGAACTCGTGCGTGTAGCGGGCGTAGCAGTATTTGCAGGCGAATTCGCAGCCCCGGTAAGGGTTGATTGTCCAGGTAAAAGGCATGCGGCGGTCGCCGGGACGCACGCGATTGAGCAGGCTGCGCGACTCCAGGGTGTAGTAGCGCACGTCGTGCCCGGGACGCACGAACTCGCCTTGGGCGGCCAGCCTGGCGATGCCTACCATGGGCGGCGATTCCTCCTCCGGCTCGGCCAGATGGAAGAGGTACGAGTTGTGCGGGGCGATCATGGTGAGACTCTCACTTTCGCTATTTGTTCGCCTGATAAATCAGGCTACTGCGCCGCCCCGCCCATGTCAAGCGGCAAGTAACTCGGTGAAAACCACGGCTGGCGGATTGGCGAACGGTGCCCCTAAGAACGGCTTCTCCGGCCGTCTCAAAGGTGGTAAAGTTCCGGTACAGTCACCCACAGACGGGCCATTCAAGCCTCCAGATCACGGTCTCTTCGGGACGATGGAGTCGCCATGAGCCGTATTCTGTTAGTTGCAGTTCTCGCTATCTCGCCCATGCTGCTCGCTGCCGAGGACATGGTCACAATCCCCACCCGCCAGGGTGTTACCCAGTCATTTC
>JBEKQR010000360.1:0-4865 GCA_049519515.1 Candidatus Korobacteraceae bacterium | reverse complement strand
GCGCGCGGCATCACCAGAGTCCCCAGCAAACGCCGCGCTTGCGAGCGTTAGTGCGGAGTCCCCGGCGCGTGCCCCATATTTGCCTTCTTTTGGCAAATGTGGGATCGCCACCGCGCCGGCCGCGCTCGTTGCCGGGCCGGCTGTCGGCTCTACCACCAGCACGCCGGAGCTGCGGCGGCCGTAGCCGCGCGACAAAATGTCAACCCGGACTCCGCCCTGACGCAGAAGCTCGGCGAGATAGATTACGAACGGCGTCTTGCCGGCCCCGCCCACCGCGAGGCTTCCCACGCTCACCACCGGACGCCCGAGGCGCGATTGCCTGAGCACGCCCCGGTCGTACAGGGCATTGCGCGCGGTCACCACGGCGCCAAACAGGTTCATAGCCGTTTGCCTCGCTGGAGTGGAGGCGAAAGCAGCTTCTCAAGTTCCGCCAGGGTACGCTCGGTTGCCCCCTGGTTTTCGCGCAGGATGCTGTACGCCCGGTCGCCGAGCTGCTTGCGCTCCGCGGGATCAGCCAGCAAGCGAAGCATGGTTGAAAGCAGCTCGTTCTCATCGCGCACCACGAGAACTCCGCCCGCGGACTCGAACTTGCGCACGATGTCGCGAAAGTTCTCAGTGTGCGGCCCCACCAGTGTCGGGATGGCGAAGCCGGCGGGTTCCAGAATGTTGTGCCCGCCGCGTGGCGCCAGGCTGCCGCCGACGAAAGCCACGCAGGCAAGCCCGTAGATCGCCGCCAGTTCGCCGATGGTATCGAGCAGCAGCACCTCGCCCGCTTCCAGGTTGCGCGGCCAATGCGGATCGGAGCGCCGCGCATACCGTATGCCGGCAGCCCTTAGCAGGCCGGCGACAGCCTCAAACCGCTCCTTGTGGCGTGGCGCCAGAACGATAATTCCCCGCGGATGGCTTTCGATGAGCCGCCGGAAGCCCTCGATCAGCAACGCTTCCTCGCCTTCCACAGTGCTGCCGAAGACTACGATGGGCCCGGCGGCGGTTTCATGAACGCGTGCCTGCAACTGTTTGAGACCTTCGCTGGCGGTGGCCGTGGCGGCATCGAACTTGAGATTGCCGGCTAGGCGGACACGCTGGCCCTCGGCCCCAATCGCCTTCAACCGCTGCGCATCTTCTTCACTCTGCGCCAGGAACGAATCGACATTGCGCAGCACCCGGCGCAGCAGGAAAGAAAAGCGGCGGTAGCGCGGGTAGGAGCGGTCCGAAATGCGCGCGTTCACCACGGCTACGCGGGCGCCGCATTGGCGGGCGGCGCGCAGGAAATTCGGCCAGAACTCGGTTTCGGCCAGCACCACCAGGCGCGGACGCAGCAGGCGCACGTAGCGCCCGACGGCAAAGCGCAGATCGAGGGGTAAATAGAAAACGTTCTCCGCCCCGAAGCGTGCGCTGGCCAGCGCATGTCCCGTGGCGGTCGTGCTGGAGATGGCAATAGTGCAGCCGGCAAAGCGGGCGCGCATCTGCTGCACCAGGCCGGCAATGGCCAGACTCTCTCCCACGGAAACCGCGTGCACCCAAATGAGCGGCTTGCCCGCGGGGTCCCCGACGAGCCCGTTGTTGGCTCGTTGGGGTGGAGTGGCCGCCAGCGCCCGCACCTGCGGCGGCACCGCCCCCAGCCGCTGGCCGATTCCCGCGCGGTATTTCCCCTGGCGCAGCAGCCGTATGAGCCAGTACGGAAAGCTGATCAGCAGTGCCAGCGCCAGAAGCAGGTCGTAGAGTAAGTACACTGGTTTTATTGTACCGATAGAGGTTAGGGGTTAGGGAGTAGCCTGAGTGCCACATGGGCTGTGGCCCACCCACGATGATGAAATGTAGCGCTGGTCTCCAGACCGGCTGTCCGGGGGGCGTCCACGCCCGCCGCATCCGCAGGGTGCGTACGAGACGTCCGCACCTACAGCCGGCCTGGAGTCCAGCGCTACGTTTTTCGACGGAGCGACGCACCCGCGCCGTTTCCTCGACCCGCGCGGGTCAGGCGATGCGGACCCCCAATGCCTATCCCCTCGCTTCCGGCGCTCAGTGGCTGAGAATTTTAGACAGGAACAGTTGTGCGCGCTCCGAGCGTGGGGTGCCGAAGAACTCCTCTTTGGTAGCGTCCTCGACTATGACGCCGTGGTCCATGAAGATCACGCGGTTGGCCACCTTGCGGGCAAAGCCCATCTCGTGAGTAACAACGATCATGGTCATGCCTTCGGTAGCCAGCTCGACCATCACGTCCAGCACCTCGTTGATCATCTCGGGATCGAGGGCCGAGGTGGGCTCGTCGAAGAGCATGCAGATGGGGTCCATGGCCAGCGCCCGGGCAATGGCTACACGCTGCTGCTGGCCGCCGGAGAGCTCGCCCGGGTACTTGAGCGCGTGCTCCCGCAGCCCGACCCGGTCCAGCAGCTTGTAGGCGCGTTCGATGGCCTCCTGCTTGTTGCGTTTCAGCACTTTAATCTGGGCGATGGTGAGGTTCCGCAGCACCGTCATGTGCGGAAACAGCTCAAAGTGCTGGAACGCCATGCCCACGTGCGCGCGCAGCGCGGGAAGATTGGTCTTGTGGTCGCCGACGGAAATGCCGTTCACGGTGATTTCGCCCTTCTGGAACGGCTCCAGGCCATTGATGCATTTGATCAGCGTGCTCTTACCGGAGCCGGAAGGGCCGCAGACGACCACCACTTCGCCCTTGTCGACGTGCGTAGTGCAGTCTTTCAGCACCTGGAAGGTGCCGTACCACTTGGAAACATCACGAATGGAAATCATGGCGCTCATGCCGCCACCCGCTGCTCCTGCAGCCGCTTAACCAGGTAAGATGCCGCCGAGCAGACCACAAAATAGCCCAAGGCACAGCCAGGCGGCGACGAACTCCCGCAGAACCGGGTCCAGTTGTTTGAAAGCGTTACCCCAGCGCTCCGGGACGAGCTCGGGGATGACAAAATACCACAGGAAAAGCTGCACCAACAGCGGGATGTTCCGGAATACCGGGTGAGTTCGCCAGTGGCAATTTACCCGCCTCGATGTGATCCAGGCTGGTTCCTGCTGTTTCGAATGCACTAGCCATCGTGAGTACCTGCTTGACAAACTGTAGGCTGGCTGCCATGCTCGGCGTCCAAGACACCCTGGAGAGAATAGGCAATGCTCTGCCAGGCACCACCGGCATCGGCAAGTACCTGCTGAACCACAGCTTCATGATCCCGGGGCTGATCGGTGTCGGCGTATCCACGGTGACCGCCTACCTGCTCTCGCGCGTGCTGTGTAAGCAGGAACCCCGGGGTTGCAGTGGCTGGGGTGTGTGGGCCAAGAAGGTCTCTGACCAGTTGTTACCGCTAGATTTTGTTTATCGTGCTGGTAGCTGCAAGGGATCTCCAGCGAATGTTGTAATTGCGTCGTCCGAGTCGAGACACGGGCGCAAAAATTCCGCCTCGCCAAGCGCAAAAAACAGCGCTTGCCGGGAGCCCGTCGGGAGGAAAGCACCGCATGCCTGAGCCTACCTATGAAGAACTGAAGGCGCGATTGGCTGAACTTGAGAGCAAGCAACGAACCGGCAGCTTGCAATTTAAGGTAAGTGAGAAGGGCGGGGTGAGCGTCTACGGCCTTGGCCGGTTTCCCGTCACCCTCTACTACGAGCAGTGGAATCGTCTGCTGGGCGCCAGCGAACAGCTCCGCGAGTTCCTTGAGGCCAACAAGTCCAAGCTGAAACTCAAGCAATAAGCATCGCGGGCTCTCCATGGGCCTGGTTGCTCGTAGCGCTGGCCTCCAAGCCGGGGTGGAAGACCGGGGTCCCCAAGAAGCCTGCCGTTGGCTTTGTTGGGGTGGAAGACCGGGGTCCCCCAAGAAGGCCTGTATTTGGCTTGGAAAGTTCGGGGTGTGCTTAGCATGCAGTGGCCTGCCGGGTTACAATGAGAAAACAGGCACAGCTTGCAACGCTTCGGCGGCAGGGGCGGAAAGCGCATCCAAGCCGAGGCCCTGAATGTGCCTGCCCGGGAGTTTATGAGAAAAGCGTTATTCCTACTGTTGGCCCTGGTTTTCTCGCCCGCTCTTCTGCCCGCGCAGCAGAGTGCGCCCGAACAAAAGAGCGCCCCCGAACAGCCGAGCGCGTCTGCGCCACCCAGCGCCACTGAACAAAAGAGCGTCCCCGACCAGCCGAGCGCGCCCGTGCAGCAGGGCCAGAGTACGGTAACCGAGGAGATTGCCGCGCGCATCAACAATGCCATCATCACCCGCGCCGATTTCCGGCGCGGCCGCGAGCAGATGCTCTCTGAGCTTCGCCAGCAGGCGGGCGCCAATGCGGACGCCGTGTTCCAGCAGCGCCAGAAAGACGTGCTCCGCGACCTTATAGACCAGCAATTACTGCTGCAAAAGGCGGAAGAATTAGGGGTTACCGCCGATGTCGAGCTGGTGAAGAAACTGGATGAAATCCGCAAATCGATGCACGCGAACTCCATGGAAGACCTGGAGAAGCTGGCCAAGGAACAGGGCATTTCCTTCGAGGATTTCAAGCGGAACATCAAGAACGGCATTATCACCCAGCAGGTGATCGGACACGAAGTCGGCAGCCGCATCCAGGTTACCGACGCCGACATAGCGAAGTATTACGAGGAACACCGGACGGAGCTGAACCGCCCCGAACAGGTGCGCCTCAGCGAGATCCTGGTTGCGCCCACTCCCGGCAAGGAAAAGGAAACGGACCCGGTGCAGGTGGCCGCGGCCGAAACCATGGCCAACGAGCTGCTGAAGAAGCTGCGCGCTGGGGAGTCATTCGAGGAAACGGCGCGCAAGTTCTCCAACGGCCCCACCGCCCAGCAGGGAGGCGACCTCGGCTATTTCCGCCGCGGCATGCTGGCCAAGGAGCTGGAAGATAAGACCTTCAGCCTCAAGCC
>JBEKQR010000359.1:0-4885 GCA_049519515.1 Candidatus Korobacteraceae bacterium | reverse complement strand
CCATCGCCAAGCTGATCCTTGGGAACAAATAGGGCGGCGCTGGCGTCGTTTCAGGTTTCACGTTGCAGGTTTCAGGCGTCGGAGGAAGCGGAGCGGGATGGGGCCGGGTTAAACGGGAAACGAAATCCGGGAATCTCTCCAGGTATCGAAGCCGCGCACACACTGCGGTAAAATCATAGACGGGGGAGCGTAGCTCAGGTGGATAGAGCATCTGCCTTCTAAGCAGAGGGTCGCTGGTTCGAGTCCAGCCGCTCCTGCCATATTTTTTAACGGCTTACGAGCCGTTTTTTCTTTGCTCGAAATCGACTGTAGTGGAAATCGTAGTGAGAGGCGATTTCATCTGAAGCCCTTCACAGCTTTCCGCTAACTCCTTCAATTGCTACAATTTACCCATGCCCCTGAGATGTCTCACCGCTCCGCCTTCAACCATTTCGAGCTTCTTGGTCGTCATCGCGATCATCGCGATATTGTCTGCTGTTGTCATCCTCTCCTTGAATCCGGCAGAACTCTTGCGGTAAAGCAGGGACTCGAACCGTCTCTCCGAGCTTGCCACCATGACGAACACCTTGAACCTCTATACGACGGACCAAGCAGGAGCATTATCGTTCTCCCACGGGAATGCCTCCTCTGTCCACGTCTTCCTGCCTGATAGCTCCTTCATGCGGAAGTTGGGGTCTTCCCAGCCCTTCCTTCGGGGCATACGAGTTACGACAAAGATAGTGAAGTAAAAAATGCCAAAGCAGCTATGAACCTCAGTAATCTGGGTAGTAGTTCCCGTTTTGGGAAGCCAGTGTTGCAGCGCAATATTCTGTGACCTTCGGCTACCAGAGCGGAAATGCGAGCACTGCGGCGAAAGCGGCACCACTTTCGGGAGTAATTCACCAGGAATTAAGAAAACAGTAGTTGAAAATTCTCCAGCTCTGATTACAATCTTTCCAATATAGCACAAACAAATTTGATGGCGCCGGGTGTCCCAGCCGCACCCAGGTTTCTACTTTCCCCCGAGCACGCACGGAAACGTAGTGGGCCGGCGGTTCACAATAGTGCCCGAGCCCATCTGAAAAACTGGCGCACGTTGGTGCGAATGCTTACTTCAGTCTGTTAGATGCAAACGCATACTTGCAGCGATGACGTGAAGAGACGTCCCGCTGGCACATTGTATTAATGAGTGTTGGTGATAGCGTAAGGAGCTTTCTTGTCGTTATTAAGTAGATTTCCTAATTAACGGGAGCATCTCTGAATTGTATGGTGGGGGCCAGCGAGCAAGCACTTACTTCTGCCTCGCAACCGTAAGCGATTCGGAGGAACGAATCTTCCGGGTTTTCGGGATGCTGTTCGCGGTTTTGTATCTTGTGCGGTGACGGGAAACTGAAGCTTCGTTAGGGCTCAGTCTCCAGGTAAAAATCAGTCAGCTGTGGAAAACCCATTCTGTGCCGGGAATGGCAAAGCCTTGTCTCAAATAGCAAGTCCCAATACGGTTGCACGAACAGCGATCTGGCAGGAAGATGCGACCCGCAACTGGTATGCGGTCTATACCACCCCCTGCCACGAAAAGCAGGTGGCGGAGCATTTGAAAGTGCGGGAGATCGAGCACTTTCTGCCGCTCTATCATTTACGGCGTCGTTGGAAAGATGGCCGCGCCGTAGAGCTGGAGTTGCCGCTGTTTCCCAGCTATGTCTTTGTGCAAGCCTGCCGCGCGGAGCGGGGAAAGATTCTAAGCGTCCCCGGAATACTTTCGCTTGTCGGCACCAGCCGAGGCGCAACGCCCTTGCCGACGGTCGAGATCGAGTCTCTGCGAAACGGCTTGCACCTGCACAGCGCTACACCGCATCCTTTTCTCAATGTTGGCGAAAGAGCCAGAATTCGCAGCGGCGCTCTGGCCGGCATGCAGGGAATCGTCCTGCGCCATAAGAACAGCACCCGCATTGTGCTCACGGTAGAACTGATTATGAAAAGTGTCGCCGTCGAAATCGACGTCGCCGACCTGGAACCTCTCCGGCCCACGATTTACCCGCAATAGCTGAATTCCTATCCGTAACAATATAAATTTCTGGAAAAATCTATGACGAGTCGAGAGCCTGCCGAGACTAGGCGCCGCATTATTGAGTCTGCAGCCAACCTGTTTGCCAAGGGTGGCTACAACGGTGCAAGCACGCGAGACATCGCGCAAGGGGCCCAGATAAACGAGGCGACGATGTTCCGCTACTTCGCACGGAAACGCGACCTCTACTTCGCGGTACTGGATTCGGAAATGTCGAAGCTGCGATTGCGCGGAGATTTGCTCTCTGAACTCGCTAAGGCACCCGATGCCCGCACTGCATTGGCCAGTACGTTTGAGCTGATCACCGCCACGCTAATGGAAGAGCGGGATTCGCTTCGCCTGCTGCAGTTTAGTGCGCTGGAATTGGGGAAAGACTTCGAGCCCCTGCTGCGCAAGCACCTGCGGGAGCTGATCGAAGTGGTGGCTGGTTACCTGCAACCATGGATTGATAATGGCCAACTACAGTGCGCCAACGCCCGAGCCGTTGTCCTTACATTCGTTGCTATTGTGTTGAACTACCAGTCGCTGTTTATGGCTTTTTCAGAAGACTTGCCTGGCATTGCAACGACGCTTCGCGCACAAGCAGATGTGTACACTGCGATTGGGCCTACGCCTTTGCGAGATTAAGCGGCGGAGCCGGACCGAAGTGCGGCGAGCCTTGAAACCGCAGGGCGGTAGTGCTGTGCTGCGGAGCGTTCGTACCAATCGCGGGCCTGAGTCGAATCACCACAACCTTCGAAGGCCGTGGCGACGATATACTGCGCCGGGGCGGAGCCGGCAACGGCTTCGGAAGCGATTGCCCGCCAGTCTTCGATTGAAAAAGCAGGACTGTTGCTTGCCAAGCACTGAAGCGCGTCTAGGATTAAACCCTGATACGACATAAGGTCCCCCACCTAGGACATATCTAAACACGGCAAAATGCAAATTGCAACAGAAAAGAGTCCCATTTCGCGTACGGGGCATCCGCAGATGCACTCTCATTACCATGATGAGGGTGTAGTTAATGTCAATACATCTATCTGGAATATTGCCTAAGTTATGAACACCTCAAGACACTCCCTTTTGGGGCATGCGTTCTCAGGAGGCGACCTTGGCTGAAGCTGAAGCTGTCCGAATCGCTCTGCCACGCAAGCTGGGACTCATGATTGGCCGGATCCCAGAGTGGTTTTTCAGTCGCACCATACAGATTCTGCTCGATGGGTCCATGGCTGTGCTGGCGGTCTTATCGGCATACATGTTGAGGTTTGATTGCGATTTCCGCCAAGCCATCACTTCCCATATGCTGATCTGGATTCCGTTGTTGGCAATGCTTCGGCCGATGACAGTGCGCGCTTGCAATGGATACGACACAACTTGGCGATTCTTTCACCTGCGCGACGCGGTACGACTGAGTTTGCTAGCTGTCCCTGTGAGCATCCTCCTCGCCTTGACGAGGTGGCTGGCGCCGCGTTCGCTCGGTATGCCGAATAGCATTATCGTCCTGGAGTTTGGCATGTTTGTCGTGTTCGCCTCGGGATTGCGGGTGATGAGGCGGATTACGTATCAGGCAAGCCGTCCGGCGACCCGGACGGTGAACACTCTACTTGTCGGCGATGATTCCTCGCTGGCCAGCGCCATCCGGCACGTTGAGCTGTTTGGCGACGTGAAGCTTATTGGCCTTCTGTGCGAAGACGAATCACTCCATGGACTTCGTGTCGGCGGGATCCCTGTGCTCGGTTCTCCAAAGTCTCTGCCTCGATTGCTGGCGAGCCTCGGGATCGAGCTGGTCATCGTTTC
Organism: Candidatus Korobacteraceae bacterium; assembly: GCA_049519515.1. GTDB lineage: Bacteria > Acidobacteriota > Terriglobia > Terriglobales > Acidobacteriaceae > CAWBRT01. The sequence continues at coordinate 1,068 of JBEKQR010000359.1, read as the reverse complement.
GGGTGCTGAGTCGTCCTGCGTTGGGGAGATCGTGGCGAAAGCGACGGAGTTCGGGACACAGGTCCGCATTCTACCCTCGGCACGTGACCTCGTGAACGGCAGCGTTCGCGTAAGCCGAACGGTTGCGATCGACCAAATTTCACATAAGCGAATTGCAATAGAAGCAGAAGCACACCCAGCAGTCGTCAATTGCCTCCGCCAGCGCGCGGTATTGATTACCGGCGCGGGTGGTTCCATCGGTTCTGAACTCGCCCGCCAAGTGGCCAAGCTGCCGATTTCGAAGCTCATTATCCTCGACCAGGATGAAAATTCCATCTTCGAATTGACTGGGCAGCTTCGGGTTATGGCAAGGGAAAAGGAATTGGTCCCATTTGTCGGTGACATCCGGGACAGAGCCGCGTTGCAGGTGGCATTCTCGGAGCACCGCCCCGAAGTCGTATTGCATGCGGCGGCGTACAAGCACGTACCGGTAATGGAAAGCAATTGCTGCGAAGCGGTATTGAACAACGTCTTCGGAACACGTCAGTTGGTGGAGGCTGCCGTCGAGTTCGGTTGCGAGCGCTTTGTCATGATCTCCACCGATAAGGCCGTGCGTCCTTCCAGCGTGATGGGAGCGACGAAGCGGGCTGCGGAGATTTTGGTACAGCTACGCGCCGCGGAAAACTCGCACCACAAAACGAGTTTTGCCTGTGTCAGATTCGGCAACGTGCTCGGCAGTAGAGGCAGCGTAGTGCCGATCTTCTTGCGGCAGATTGCGGCCGGGGGGCCGGTTACGATCACGCATGAAGAAATGACGCGGTACTTCATGACGATACCGCAGGCGGTGCAGTTGGTGTTGCAGGCGGCAAGTCTGGCCTCCAGTGGAGATGTTTACATGCTGGACATGGGAGACCCGGTCAAGATCATCGATTTTGCCAAAGAACTGATCCAGCTCTCAGGTTTTCGTCCCGGCAAGGACATAGCAATCAAAGTTGTGGGAATGCGTCCCGGAGAGAAACTGCACGAACAGCTCTGGCTAGAAGATGCCAAGATTAGCGCGACTGATTTTCCTTATGTCTTTCGTGTCAA
>JBEKQR010000358.1:0-7197 GCA_049519515.1 Candidatus Korobacteraceae bacterium | reverse complement strand
GACCGCGCCAGCACCCGCGCCCGCTACCATCACCGGAGCAGCGGCCGCAGCCGATACCCCGAGACGTGTTTCCAGTTTCTTGACCAGCTCCGCCGCTTCCAGCAGCGACAGCCCTACAATCTGCTCTTCCAATTGCTGCAAATCCGCCATTTCAATATCTCCAATTCTGTTCGTTATTCGTTGTCTTGCTTTCGTTATCTCCGCGGGCTGCCTTGCTTGCACCCCAGCACGCCAAAAAGCGGGCGCTCTGGGGACCCCGCTCGGCGAAGCGCCTGAGACTTGACGGACGGCCATAACGCATCCCTGCGTGACTTAGGCCCGCTCCAATTACCGGCCAAGCCGGTTGGGAATCTCGCCGCCGCGCCAGACACGCGGCGAACTTGATACGCTCCTGCCCCGGCAACCGCCAAAAACGGCGCCGGAGGTCCTACCCACAGTACCCGGCCAGGAACGCATGTTCCCGCCAGGCAACGGATAACAAAAATCGCTGAAGCGGCTTGCCCAACGGCAAAGCGCTTTCGAAACTTTTCTACCGCCGAACCCAAGCCCCGTAAGGCAGGCCGGAAGCCGGGTTCCCCGGCAAGCGCCGTTGTTGCGCTTGCTGGGGTGACTACGCGGCCGGTTCGCCGCCCTGAAACTTCTTCTGCTCGACACCCTGGTTGAGAACCACCGCCAGGTTCCGGCCCAGTGTGTTCACCAGCGTGGCCAAGCGGCTGGCGGGAGCGTTCATCAGGAAGAGCAGCTTCGAATACAGCTCTTCCTTGGACGGCATGGTGGCCAGCGCTACCACGTCCTTGGCCGAAATTACCTGGCCTTCGACCACCCCGGCCCTGAACTTCAGCTCCGGATTGTCCTTGGCGTACTTGGTCAGGGCCTTGGCCAAGGCCACCGGGTCGCTGGTGGTATAGGCGACCGAGGTGCGTCCGGTGAGGTCCTTGATGATCTTTTCAAATGCCGTGCCCTTTGCCGCGCGCTCGGCCAGCGAGTTCTTCACCACGCGGTACTTCGCACCGGCGCCGCGGATGGAGCGGCGCAACTCGTCGTCCTGCGCCACCGTCAGTTTGCCGAACTCGGTCACAAAGCCGTTCTTGGTGCTCTTCAACTCGACCGCTAGCGCTTCTACCTGCTCGATTTTCTTTGCCTTGGTGACAGCCATCGCTCGTTCCTTCTCGCTCTTCTCTGAATTCGCCGCGGGAGACCCGCTGGCATGCCGGGCTTATCGCCGGCGATTACCGGGGTCCCCAGCACGCGCCGCTCTTGCGCGTGATGGGGTGCTCTTATGCCTTGGCGGCAGCTTCCACCGGGGACGTATCAATCGCTACGCCCGGGCCCATGGTGGAACTCAGGGTGCACCCCTTGATGTATTTGCCTTTGGCCACCGACGGTTTGGCCTTGACAACGGCGGTAACCACGGTGGTGGCGTTCTCCACCAACTTATTGGCTTCGAAGGAAATCTTGCCCACCGGCACGTGCACCAGCGCCGTCTTGTCGGTGCGGAACTCGACCTTGCCGGCCTTGACCTCTTGCACAGCCTTACTGACCTCGAAAGTCACCGTGCCGGTCTTGGGATTGGGCATCAGCCCGCGCGGTCCCAGCACCTTGCCCAGGCGTCCGACCGACTTCATCATGTCGGGCGTGGAGATCACAGCATCGAAGTCGGTCCAGTTTTCCTTCTGGATCTTCTCGACCATGTCTTCGCCGCCAACGAAGTCGGCCCCGGCGGCCTCGGCCTCGCGGATTTTCTCTCCGCTGGCAATGACCAGCACCTTCTTCGACTTGCCCAGTCCGTGCGGCAGCACTACCGTGCCCCGCACCATCTGATCGGCGTGCTTGGGATCGACGCCAAGCCGCAGCGTCAGGTCAACCGTCTCGTCGAACTTGGCGAATTTCACCTTTTGCAGCAGCGAAACCGCGTCACTGATCGAATACGGACGCGCCTCGACTGCGGCGCGCGCCTTATCGATGTTCTTTCCAGCCTTGCGTCCCACTATTCGCTCCTTGTCTCCCACCGCCAACGCTTCAAGCTGCGTGGCCGTGGTGTTTTCGACTGTAATTCAGGGGTCAGGGATTAGGGGCTAGGGAATAGAGCGCAATCTACGCACGATTTTCTTTTTCTAATCCCTAAAACCTAATCCCTAATCCCTCGCTTTTTTACACTACTTCGAGCCCCATCGACCTTGCGGTGCCCTTCACGCTTTTTACCGCCGCGTCGAGCGAAGCCGCATTCAAGTCGGGCATCTTCTGCTTGGCAATGTCCAGCACCTGCGCTTCGGTGACCTTGCCAACCTTGTCCTTGTTGGGCGCGCCGGAGCCCTTGGCAATGTTGGCGGCGCGCTTCAACAGGATGGAAGCGGGCGGCGTCTTGGTGATAAAGGTGAAGGTGCGGTCGCTGTATACCGTGACCACCACCGGAATGATCAGCCCCTCGAGCTCCTTGCTGTTGGTCTTGGCGTTGAACTGCTTGCAGAACTCCATGATGTTGATCTGCGCCTGGCCCAAGGCGGGGCCGACCGGAGGAGCCGGCGTGGCCTTGCCGGCCGCGATCTGCAACTTAACCGAACCTGTAACCTTCTTTGCCATTGAGTCACCTTTCCGTTTTTCGATCCCGCCGGGCGCTGCTTTTTGCTTGCGCTGCGCTCTCCGGCACTGAGTCTAGGCTTTTCGGCTCAGCTTATTGGGAATCGTCATGTAACAATCTTCTCCACCTGCCCGAATTCCAGCTCGACCGGGGTGGCGCGGCCGAAAATCGTCACCATCACCTTCAATGTTTCGCGATCCTCGTTGACCTCGTCAACCACGCCCTGGAAGGTCGCAAACGGACCCTCGGTGATGCGCACCGCCTCGTTCTTCTCGAACTTGACCTTGAGCTTCGGCTTTTCCTTGGAGTCGGCAACACGGTAAACGATCTGGTTGACCTCATCCTGCGACAGCGGCGTAGGTTGCTGGCCGGTGCCCACAAACCCGGTGACGCGCGGCGTGGACTTGACCACGTGCCAGACGTTGTCGTCCATGTCCATCTCGACCAGCACGTAGCCGGGATAGAACATGCGCTCGCTGGTGTACTTCTTGCCGCCACGAACCTCGGTTACCGATTCGGTGGGAATCAGCACGTGGCCGATCTTGCCTTCCAGCGCGAACGCCTTGCCGCGCGATTCGAGCGACTCCTTCACCTTGCGCTCGAAGCCCGAATAGGTGTGGATGATGTACCACTTCATATTCGGGTTCTGGGGAGCCTCGCCAGCAGCCGGCGCTTCGGCGGGCGGAACCGCGTCCTGTGCCTGTGCCTCGGCGGGAGGAGCTTCAGCGGACGGAACCGCGCCTTCTGCCTGCGCCTCTTCGGCCCGCTCCCGTTTTTTGTGTTCTCGTTCATAGAAACTTTTCTCGCTCGAAACCTTCTCGGCCCCAATCGCGCTGAAGCAACTTCCACGCCCGTAACAGCGTCGTCCGGCGGCCTATCCGGGCCGGGGTCACCAGCGAATCGCGCTCTTGCATTCGCCGGGGTGAGAGCCAGGGTCCCCGGCGCCTGCCGTTTTGCGCGCCGGGTGAAATCCTTAGTGTTGGCCGAAGTAACGGAAGACCGGCTCCAGCAAACGGTTGATCACGCCGTCCACAATCCAGAAATAAAGCCCAAAGACGAACACGGTGATGATGACAACGGTAGTCGTGGCCTGGACTTCCTTAAGACTGGGCGAGGTCACCTTCCGCATCTCCGTGCGCACGTCGCTGTAAAATTCCTTGGTGCGCTGCGGCCAGCTCTTGATGCGCGCTGAAAGCTTATTGTCGTCTGCGCTTGCCACTACTGCCTTTGCCATGCTGAATCCTATTGCCGCGTCCCTGTTGGAGCCGCGTCTGTGTTCCGCCCCAGCAAACGCCTTTGCTGGAGACCCCGCCTGAGTTCATTGACCGCGCCACCCGGGGTACCCGGCAAACGCCGTTGCGCTTGGCCGGGTGCAGCGCCGCCGCTCTCTGCTTACCTGGCAGGGGCGGAGGGATTCGAACCCCCAAGTCCGGTTTTGGAGACCGGCAGTTTAACCGTTGAGCTTACGCCCCTGTTTCCCACCAAAACCTCGTGTTACGGAGGTCCTTCGTCGCTCTCGCTCCTCAGGATGACGGCTGTCGGCTCTCGCGCCTGCGGCGCTCACGCCGCCAAATCGCCGTCATTTAACCGTTGAGCTTACGCCCCTGTTTCCAGCCTTCTTAAAATCGAAATCGAATACCAGCTTCAACAGATCCTTCGACTCGCCGCTTCGACCACCCCACCAGCCGCAAAAAACGGCGTCTGTTGGGGACCCCGGCGCGGCTCGCTCAGGATGACCGCAGCGGGCTCCCGCTTACTTCAACAGATCCTTCGACTCGCCGCTTCGCGGCTCGCTCAGGATGACCGCAGCGGGCTCCCGCTTCGCTCACGCCCGCTAAGCGCGGTCACTTAATTTCCTTGTGCGTCGTGTGCTTGCGGCACTTACGGCAAAACTTGCTGAACTCCAACCGGTCCGTCGTGGTTTTACGATTCTTGGTGGTTGAGTAATTCTTGTTCTTGCACTCCGTACATTGCATGGTGCAGATTTCGCGGGGCATGTGAACTCCTTATGATGATTGCCTTGCAAAGCCCGGGCCCCCAGCAAACGCCGTTTGTTGAGTTGACTCCCGCTCCGCTTGGCCTTGTCCGGGTCCGAGCCCGGATATCAGCGCGCGCTCAGCGTCCGCCGAAAGAACTGCCTGGCAGGCATCACGGCCGCCCGCCCCTACCATTCCATTTTACTTCTCGGTGATCTCGGTGATGGTGCCGGGTGCGGCCGCCTTCGCGGATGGCAAAGCGCAAGCCGTTCTCCATCGCCACCGGCGTGATCAGCTCGATCTCCAAGGTCACGTTGTCGCCCGGCATCACCATCTCCGTACCCGCCGGCAAGTGCGCTACTCCCGTCACGTCCGTCGTGCGGAAGTAGAACTGCGGCCGATACCCATTGAAGAACGGCGTGTGCCGCCCGCCTTCTTCCTTCGACAGCACATAAACACTGCCCTTGAACTTGGTGTGCGGCGTGATCGAGCCCGGCTTGGCCAAAACCATCCCGCGCTCCACGTCTTCTTTCGGAATGCCGCGCAGCAGCAGCCCGGCGTTGTCCCCCGCCAGACCCTCGTCCAACTGCTTCTTGAACATCTCCACGCCCGTCACCACCGACTTGCGCGTCTCCCGGAAGCCCACAATCTCCACTTCCTCGCCCACCTTCACCTTGCCGCGCTCGATCCGCCCGGTCACCACCGTGCCCCGGCCCGAGATCGAGAAAATGTCTTCAATCGGCATCAGGAACGGCTTATCCACATCGCGCGCCGGCAGCGGCACGAACTTGTCCACCGCCTCCATCAGCTCGTCGATCTTGGCCTCCCACTTGGCTTCCCCGTTCAAAGCTCCCAGCGCCGAGCCCCGCACCACCGGCAGCTCGTCGCCCGGGAAACCGTAACCCTTCAGCAGCTCCCGCACCTCCAGCTCCACCAGGTCCAGAAGCTCGGGATCGTCCACCGCATCGCACTTGTTCAGAAACACCACCACGTAGGGAACCCCCACCTGGCGCGCCAGCAGCACGTGCTCCTTGGTCTGCGGCATGGGCCCGTCGGTGGCCGCCACCACCAGAATCGCCCCGTCCATCTGCGCCGCCCCGGTGATCATGTTCTTGATGTAGTCGGCGTGCCCGGGACAGTCCACGTGCGCGTAGTGGCGGTTGGCCGTCTCGTACTCGACGTGCGCCGTGGCAATGGTGATGCCACGCTCGCGCTCCTCGGGCGCGTTGTCAATGGAATCAAACGAGCGGAACACGATCTTGGGATTGTGCTTCTGCAAGACCTTGGTGATGGCCGCCGTCAACGGGATTGTGCTTCTGCAAGACCTTGGTGATGGCCGCCGTCAACGTCGTCTTGCCATGATCAATGTGCCCAATCGTGCCCACGTTTACGTGCGGCTTGCTGCGATCAAATTTCTCTTTTGCCATAATTTCCTCTACAAGCTCATCGTATTGATACGCATAAGCACTTCAAATTGTCTGCCCTGTGCAGATATCTATCTTGCCGTCACCCTGCCCTGCACCTTGGCCACGATCTCCTCGGCCACCGCGCGCGGCGCCTCTTCATAGCGCGCGAAGTGCATGGAAAACGTAGCCCGGCCCTGGGTATTGGAGCGCATGGTGGTGGCGTAGCCGAACATCTCGGCCAGCGGCACGATGGCCTTCACCACCTCGGAGCCGGCGCGATGCTCGATGGCCTCGATGCGGCCGCGGCGGCTGTTCAGGTCGCCGATGATCGTGCCCATGTACTCCTGCGGCACCACCACCTCGACCGACATTACCGGCTCCAGCAGCACCGGGCTGGCCTTGCGGGCGGCTTCCTTGAAGGCCATCGAGGCGGCAATCTTGAAGGCGATTTCGCTGGAGTCGACTTCGTGATAGCTGCCGTCGTACAGCTCGGTCTTGACATCGACCATGGGATAGCCGGCTAAAACTCCGCCTTCCATGGCTTCTCGCATGCCCGCCTCGATCGGCTTGATGTACTCCTTGGGAATCGAGCCGCCGGTAATCTCGTTTTCGAACTCGAATCCCTTGCCGGGCTCGTTGGGCGCGATGCGGATCTTGACGTGGCCGTACTGGCCGCTGCCGCCCGTCTGGCGAATGTACTTGCCCTCGGCTTGGGCCTGCTTGCGAATGGTTTCGCGGTAGGCGACCTGCGGTTTGCCGACGTTGGCCTCGACGCTGAACTCGCGCATCATGCGGTCCACCAGGATTTCCAGGTGCAGCTCGCCCATGCCGCTGATGATGGTCTGGCCGCTCTCCTGATCGGTGACCACGCGGAACGTCGGGTCTTCCTGCGCCAGCTTGCTGAGCGCAATCGACATTTTTTCCTGGTCGCTCTTGGTCTTGGGCTCGACCGCCACGGAAATCACCGGATCGGGGAACTCGATGGACTCCAGCACGATGGGGTGCTTCTCGTCGGAGATGGTGTCGCCGGTGGTGACGTTCTTCAGCCCCACGCAGGCGCAGATGTCGCCGGCCAGCACCTCCGTGATCTCCTCGCGCTTGTTGGCGTGCATGCGCAGCAGGCGGCCGATGCGCTCGCCTCTCTGCTTGTGCGCGTTGTAGACGGTGTCTCCGCTCTTCAGCGCGCCCGAGTAGACGCGAACAAACGCCAGCTGCCCGACGAAGGGGTCGGTCATGA
>JBEKQR010000357.1:0-4979 GCA_049519515.1 Candidatus Korobacteraceae bacterium | reverse complement strand
CTGGGCATGATTTACATCCTGGGCTTGGTCGTGTCCTTTTTCGTCCCAGAGACGAAGGGCAAGCCGCTGCCGGAGTGAGGTGGAAGCGCCGGGCTTCAGCGGGGTCTCCAGCAAGCCCGACTTCAGGCTTGCCGGGGTGCCTTGTCAATACCGCCCGGTCCCGCGAACGAAGGAATGAAAATGTCCAAACGAGCTTTTCGCATCGGCCAGATCGTCCCCAGCTCGAACATCACCATGGAAACCGAGATTCCCGCCATGCTGCGGGCGCGGGAAGCGGTGGAGGCGGAGCGCTTCACCTTCCACTCCAGCCGCATGCGCATGAAGCGCGTAGTCAAGGAAGAGCTGGAAGCCATGGACAGGGACTCTGTGCGCTGCGCCTGGGAGCTCTCCGACGCGCGGGTTGACGTACTGGGCTATGCCTGCCTGGTGGCAATCATGAGCATGGGAAAGGGATACCACCGCGAGTCCGAGGCCAAGCTGCACCAGGTGACAGTCGAAAACGGCGCGCCCGCTCCGGTGGTCACCAGCGCCGGGGCGCTGGTGCACGGGCTCAAGACGCTTGGCGCCTCCAGGATCTCCGTCATCGCGCCCTACGTCTGTTCGCTCACCAAGCTGGTGTGCGGCTACATCGAGGCGGAAGGCATTCAGGTCCTCGACAGCATCTCGCTGGAGATCGCCGACAACCTGCAGGTCGGCGCGCGCGATCCGCTGGCGCTGGTCGAGATCTTCAAGCGCCTCAAGACGGCAGGAGCCGATGCTGTGGTACTGTCCGCCTGCGTGCAAATGCCGTCTCTGGCCGCCATACCTCTGGTGGAAGCCGCCTGCGGACTGCCGGTAGTCTCGTCCGCCACCTGCACCGCCTTCCAGATCCTGCAGAAACTCGGACTGAAGACAGTAGTGCCCAACGCCGGCATGCTGCTCTCGGGCAAATTTCCAGCCGCTGCGGGCGCGGCCGCCGCGCCGGGCCAGCCGGACCCGGTCCGCACAAGGTAACAGGCTGCGGAAAAAACGCGCAGGCATTCCGCCGGGAACGCCTGCGCGCGAAGAAAAAGCCCGACCGAATGTCGGGCTTAGCTAAGCCTTTTTGCCGCTCACTCTTTCTGCAATCAGTACGCTATGATCGGCTCCTAAGGAACTAGCTCTTGGGCTTCTCTTTCTTGTCGGTTTTCTTGTCGGTCTTTTTGTCGGTCTTCTTGTCGGTCTTTTTGTCGGTCTTCTTTTCGGTCTTTTTGTCCGCCGGAGCAGGCGCAGGCGCCTGAGCGAAAGAAGGAGCAGATAACGCCACAGCAATGGCAAGTGACAACAACAACGCGAGCTTACGTCTCATTAAGTTTCCTCCCAATTGGGTTGAAAGTTTAGTTAATTATATCCAGACACTCAGAAAAGTACAACATAATATTGGTGATAACTAATGGACAGTGACAGGTTGGATAACGATTGAGCGGATCATGAATTTAAGGCCGCGCGCATTATGTCGATTTCGCGGCCAAAAATGCGCAAACCCGGAATCGGCGAGTATACTGCCGGGACAACATCAGGACGCATTCGCGTAGGACTTTTTCTCCGCTTTGAAGCCAACCAGCGCTAAGCGCTGCGGTAAAAAGGACTTCAAGAACCCATTGAGAATGCTGAATCCGCGGGTTGCGCGTCGAACCTGAATTTCCGGGTTTCAGCCCCGCAATGCGGCAGGGCTGGAGAAGTTTAGGGATTAGTGTGGCCTCCAGATTGACTGTATACGTTCTCAAAGTGTCATGCTGAGGCCCGCCGGAGTTGCGGGCCGAAGCATCCCACTACTGCGCGTGGAAAAACGAAGCTGGAGGTTTTTGCAGGAAACTCCACACGGCGCGGGGCGGAGTGACTACCTGGGGATGCTTCGCGTCTCCTGCGGAGCCGCTCAGTATGACACCCCAAATACGGCTACGCCAAAACCTAATTTGCTGTAAAAATCCTCAAAATTATTTGCTTGCTGCAAGCAAGTATTTTCTGGTATCTTGCTTTTGTGAAGCGCCCTTCAGATTCCCAAGCCGTGCAGCAATGGTGGGACGAGCTCGAACGCCTGGCCCGCATCCTTGGCCGGGTCGGTCCCGACGAGGTCTGCTGCGAAGGCCTCAGCCAGCGGCAGACGGCAATCCTGCGCACGCTGGTGGCGCAGGAGGGCGCCCGGCTAACGGACCTAGCGGCCAGTTCCGGCATCACTCCCAGCGCCATGACCCGCGTGCTGGAGAGGCTGGAGACACGGGGACTCGTCGAGCGGATACGCGGCGCTCAAGCCGACGGCCGGGCCGCCATGGTCCGCATCACTGCTGAGGGCCGGCGGACGCGCAAGCAGATCGACGCTCTCATGCGGCGGCGGACCAGCCATATTATCCACTCCGTTCTCGAGAAACAGCGCCACCAGGTACTAAAGTCTTTGAAGGCTCTAAATGACGCAATCTCCAGCACCGGCTGCTGTCCGCTGAATACGCCGGTCGCATAACTGCCTGAATGGAGGGCAAGAAATGAAGAATGAAACGATCACCGCCGCCGTGGCCCGCGGAGAGGCTTCCTGCTGCGGCGGGGCGGCAGAGGATGTGGCCCGCACGCTCGGCTACAGCGCGGAAGATCTGGCTATTGCCGGCGACGCCAATCTCGGACTCGGCTGCGGCAATCCGCTCGCGCTTGCCGAAATCAAACCCGGCATGACCGTGGTTGACCTGGGCGCGGGCGCCGGATTCGATGCCTTTCTCGCCTGGAACCGCGTAGGCCAAACCGGGCGCGTGATCGGCGTGGACATGACCGACGACATGCTCAATCTTGCCCGCCAGAACGCCGCCAAGCGCGGCGCCGGCAACGTGGAGTTCCGCAAAGGGTTCATCGAAAGCCTGCCGGTCGAGAGCGGCTCGGCGGACTACGTCATCAGCAACTGCGTCATCAACCTCTCGGCGGACAAGCCGGCCGTGTTTCGCGAGATTCATCGCGTGCTGAAGGCGGGCGGGCGCTTTGCCGTCAGCGACATCGTACTGTTGCAGGCGCTGCCGGCCGATGTTGCCCGCAGCATCAGCGCCTACGTCGGCTGCATCGCCGGGGCCAGCCTGCTTACCGACTACCTGCGCGCCGTCCTGGATGCCGGCCTGCGCGACCTCTCCATACCGCAGATCGCCTACGGCCCGGACCTGGTGAAGGCCCTCGCCCCGGAGGCCGCGAGCGGCGGCAAGACCTCCTGCTGCGGCTCGACCATCTCGGTTAGCTCGCTGAAGAATCCCGACGCCTGCGTACGCGAAGCTTCACGGGCCGTGGCTTCCATCAAGCTGCACGGCAGGAAATAGCGAGTGCTGGACAATGTCGCGCGACATAAGCAGCTTTGGTTTGACCGCATTGCGCGGGACAGTCTAAAATCATAAGGTTTGCCTGTACTGCCTGCCCCGTCCGGGGCAACCCGAAGCTGGCCATTTCGGGCGGGGTCCCCGACAACGCCGTGGTTGCGTTTTTGAGGTGAAGGCGCGGGCCCAACAAACGCCCGATCGTGACTCCGAGCCTGCCGGGCGCAGTAAAGAAAACATTCGTGGAGGCATTATTATGTACGCGGTGATCCGCGCCGGTGGAAAACAATATCGTGTCTCGCCCGGAGACGTGCTGAAGGTCGAGAAGACCGTGGCCGGCAAGCAGGGCATCGACTTTGAAGTGCTCGCGGTCAGCGGCGAAGAAGGCAAGATCGCCAAGGCGGAAGGTGCCCGCGTCGTCGGCCATGTTCTTGGCGAGGGACGGGCCGACAAGATTCTGGTCTTCCACTTCAAACGCAAGAAGCAGTACAAGAAACTGAACGGGCATCGCCAGGGATTTACCCAGGTGCGCATCGCCGAGATCAGCTTCGACGGGCAGAAGTTCGCCGCCCCCGAGCTGGAGGCGAAACCCGTCAAAGCCGCCAAGCCTGCGGCCAAGAAGAAGACCGCCAAGCCCGGCGCACAGAAGAAGAGCGCGCGGAAGCCGGCGGGCAAGAAAGGCAGCAAGTAACCGCCTTTCCCCGGCAATCGCGAGACGGCTTTGCCGGGAGCCGGTACCCACATCTGCCAAAAATGGCAGATGTGGGGCACGCAGCGGCCTATTGAAGGCGTGCGAACGAACCCAAAGCCCCACATTGGCTTCGCCTGCGGCCAGGCAATGTGGGCCACCCGGAAGTCAAGGACGAGAGTTGAGTTATGGCACATAAAAAAGGTTTAGGCAGTTCCAGGAACGGGCGCGACTCCAATGCCCAGCGGCTGGGAGTAAAGAGCTTCGGCGGGCAGCTAGTCACCGGCGGCACCATCATCGTCCGCCAGCGCGGAACCCGCATCAAGCCGGGGCTGAACGTCGGGCGCGGCAAGGACGACACCCTTTTCGCCAAGGTGGACGGCCGGATAAAGTTCGTGGACCGCGGAAGCATGGGCAAGTTCGTGGCCGTGGAGCCGGTCATGGACGCGTAACCTGCGCGTCTTCCCTGGTCCGGCTTGTTAGGCCTTGTGTTTCTGCACAAGGCCTAATTATTATCTGTTGCGAATTGCTCCGTCACTAGGTTGACGCCCCACCTTCCAACTCGCTTCAGTGAGAAGCTCGGCTTTTCAGCGTTGGCCGTAGCAACGTTGTTTGGCACGATTTATGCCTTGCGCAATGACCTGGTTTGGTTAGCAGCTGCGCTTGTATTTGTTTGTTATCTCTTAAGTTTTTTGGTTTCCCGAGACCTAAACTCTCAGTACAGAACTGTTGTGGATGAACTCTCGTCTGAGCGTCACGAACGCGAAGATGCGGAGCGCAGGTTGCAGCATCTGAGCTCTGGCATCATCGCTGATCTAGCGAATCGCGTAGAAGCTGCCTCCTTCGAACAGGTACTTGCGAGCTTAGAAAAAAAGATTCATTTATTGGAGCGTATGAGCCGCCTTAACCGCTCCGGCAATTCAGAGTTCGCTGTACGGCAGGTTGAATACGATTTCGGCAGGCTTTACATCGCTACTGAGCTGCACTCCGCT
>JBEKQR010000356.1:0-4981 GCA_049519515.1 Candidatus Korobacteraceae bacterium | reverse complement strand
GTGGTTGGCGGCTATTTCCGCGACGGGTTGGAAGGGTTGAAGAACAAGTATCCGGTGATTGGCGATGTGCGCGGAATGGGCCTGATACAGGCCATGGAGCTGGTGAAAGACCGCGCCAGCAAAGAACCGGCGCCGCAGGAGACGACCCAGTTCATGGAAGAAGCGCGTCGCGAAGGTTTGCTGATCGGCAAAGGCGGGCTGTGGGGCAATGTCATCCGCATGTCGCCGCCTTTGAACATCTCCAAAGCCGACGTGGATGAGGCCATCCGCTTGCTTGACCGTGCCTTCTCGGCGCTGGAGCAGGCGCGGAAGGCGGCCGCCGGAACACGGTAAATGCGGTTGAAAGGGGTACAGTTGTAGTGCTCCGGAATATCATCCTTCTGGCCGCATAGCTGCCAAAATGCGTTAGTCAGTCCCGTTGCAGATCCTGCCATCCGGAGCGTTGCCTCTTCCGTAATCATCATTGTCATCGTTGTAGCGTATGAGTAGGCGGTGATGCCCAACAATGGTGCTGCGATAAAAAAAGTCGTTTCAGTACCCATGCTGCCAAACACGAGTAACATCACCGCAAAAGAACCAAGGCAGCACATTGTTAGCGCTTTATAGTGCCCGCCCAACCAGTCTGCAATTGTCCCGACCAACGGTTTGCTGACAAACGCTCCAACTCCGAATAGAACCACCACCACTCCCGCCCGCACCAACGGAAGATGATACCCCTTGACCATCAATGCATTCGCCCAATTCGCAAAGCCAACGGTTGCCCAAAACCCGCCGAAACCAGCCAGTGACAGGAAGAGCATGTTTCGGCTCTGAAAGAGCAGTTTGTAGCTGGGCCGTTCGCTCAGCTTGTGTTTAAAAGGACTGTCCCTAACAACAATATAGGTAAGGACTCCCCAAATAACTGTAATTATCCCTATGCTTTTATAAACTCCCCGCTATCCAAAATGATGTAGAAGTGTCGGTAAAATCCCATTCGTAAGAGTTAGCCCGAGGGATGCGCCAACCAAAAATAAAGCCATGGGCTTTCCGCGGCGCTGCAATGGGAACCATGAGGTAACCAACTTTACACAAGCGGTGTAATTGACGCCGGCGGTCAAACCCATGCCTACCTGAATGATGACTCCAACTAGTAGAGAAGAAGTATAACTAAACAGAAATGTAAAAATGCCAAATGGGATCAACGCCAGCAAAATAGCCAGCCGTGGACCTATCGAATCGGTAAGAAATCCTCCTGTCGCATTTGAAAACACGTAGGAAACATAGAAGGCAGTCACAAATACTCCAAAGGTGGCAACCGACATGCCTAGCGAAGGGCCCGCAACCGCAGCCATTGAACCCCAGGCCAACCGATCGACAAAAGTCAGGGTATAGACGCCAAGGGCGAATAGCACAATGACCCAGGCGTAAACGCCAGAATAGTGTTGTTCATTTCCCTTCGGAACTCGACCTTGTTGGTCCACCTCCAGAGTGCCAGGTACCGACATACTCGCTCTCACTTTCCCGAATATCGGTCAGCGTACTATTGAATCCGCAACGATTTGTCTATCAATAATTCAGTCGACCTGTGTGTCATACCCTTCAGATGTGCCTCATTTTATCGAGAGAATATTTACATATTGCTCCAAGCTCACTGCTAATGATCTGTCGGATCATAACTATTATTCCCCGATCGGGTTCCTTGTGCCTTATGCTAGTGGAAGCTATCTAGAACTAACTCGAACACCATCGCTTTTCGGTATCTGCTTTACTTCGTCACGAAGTGCTAGTGCTCTTCCCCGTGTCTCTTTGCGGTAAAGCGTGAACGCCACGCCAACACAGAGACCACAGCCCGCCAAGAACAAGAAACCCGGAACAACTGCTTCAGAGGTAGCTTTGGGTGTTATTAAATTGTTCGTGCCAGCCAAGAGCGCCAGACTTACTGGCCCGAGAATTTTGCCGACGCCATTCGCCCCCTGGAGCAACCCAACTCCGCCAGCGGCTAGGCGAACAGGGAAGATTTCGGCCGCATAGGGTGACGTGGTCGAGTGTCCTCCATCAAAAAAGATTGCACCAATGCACAAAAACACAACGAACATGGACACCGAGCCCAAGAAGCTAGCGTGAAACCATCCAGCCAGTCCCAGCGTAATGAAAATGCCGTAGCCGTATATTTGTCCGCAAGGACGCCGTCCGATGTAGTGAGGAAGAAATGAGAAGATGAGCTTACCAATGATCCCTGAGCATGCGACGTAAATGAAGATGTGTCCCACTTCTTTTACGCTGATTTTGAGCACCATCGCAATAATGGTCGGTCCCCATAAGTTAACGCCATAACCTGCTGTGCTCAAGCACAACCCAGCCACGAGAGTGAACCAGAACCGGGCGGGGTCGGATGAGTAAAGCTCACGGAGGGTGGGTTTAGGCTGCGCCGCTACCGTACTGCCGGCGACGGCCGGCGGCACCAGTTCTAAGGGAATATTCAATTGGCGTGCGACAACCGCCCGGGCTTCGCTCGTTCGCCCCCGGCTGATCAACCAGCGCACTGACTCGGGAACCAATAACCAGACCATGAGGCCAGGGACCAGAGGCGCCAGGCCTAAGACCGAGACACCTCGCCACCCAAGCACGGAAAGGAGAAAGGCTGCCGTCCCAGATGCGACAAGCGTCCCCACGACCGAGAAACCGACAATCAGTCCCGGTATGAATGATCGATGCCGTGTCGGCGTCAGTTCGACTGCCATCGTGATGCAGGGGGTCACCGAAGCCCCGAGACCGAAACCAACCACGAAGCGCAGCGATGCAAAAGTTAGCCAAGCCCCATCTGGAACAATCGCGAAGAAACCCGATCCAGCAGCACAGATCATAGTACCGATTGCGATCATCACCTTTCGGCCCCACACATCGGCACGCTTTCCCCAAACGAAAGCCCCAAAGATCGATCCTAAGCCAGCGCTCAAGAGAATAATGGACGATTGTCCATACGTGAGGTGCCACTGCGGCCCGAGAACCGCCAGAAGAAATCCGACAATATAGAAGTCAAAGAACTCGAAGACGAGTACCAGGGAGATAGAACAGAATACAAACCAGAACCGTCTGTTTAGGGGAGCATTGTCATAAAGATCTAGTGCCGTTGTTGACATCTTATCCCTCCATGGCTGCCTAGAGCCGAACCACCGTGGGGATCTGCGCCGCCCTTGAGTGTTGGACGCATTCACAAGCCTACGTTTGCTGGGCGTTGCCGCGGGTCGATGTGGTAACCGTATCGGTTAACCCAACTCAGACTCGACCAGGTATCTTTGGACGGATTGTATTCGAGCCCGATCCAGCCTTTATAGCCCTTCTGGTCCACGAGTTGGATGATCCAGTCAAAGTCGATCTCACCAACCCCGGGCTCATTTCGCGTCGGAGCATTGCCGAACTGCACATGTCCAATCAATGGCCAATACGTTTCCAGGATGCCACTAAGAGTGCCGCTTTCTTCCATCCGTAGATGATAGGTGTCGTAGACGAGCTTCACGCTATCGCGGTTCACTAACCGGACGACTTCCTCAGCTTGCTCCATGGTACGGAGTACGCGAACATTGGAAGATCCGTGGGATCCGGTTGTCACCGGTTCGACTGCGACGATAAGTCCGGACCCTTTCGCCTGGTCGCAGACATACTGCAGGTTCCGTACATACGTTTCGACACAGCGTTGCCGCTCCACGCCAAGTGGTATTTGGCCGTGACCGACATTGAGCGCCCCGAAGGGAACATACAATGCGTAATCGAGGGCGATGTCGGCAGCGCGCCGGAATTCATCCTCTCGGCCGGGCAGGCCGCCAATACCAAACTCCTTCTTGCTCCAATTCGCCGGCACGACCCCGTAGGTAAATTTCAAGCCGTTATCGTCGAGCAACGATTTGAGTTCGGACTTCGATAGCTCATACGGGAAGTGCCACTCGACGGCATCAAAACCTACCTTGGCGGCAGCCGCAAAGCGCTCCCGGACGGGAAGCTCAAGAAACTGATGAAAGAAATTCGGTGCAAAGCGCGCCATCAATAACCTCCTCGTGTTGTCAGCCAATCAATTCGTGGCGGAAGCGCCACTGGCCGTCCCGGTTCGTAGGGCCCTCTCATCCGGGGGAGCTTCCTGGTCATCTTCTACCCGTCTTTGAAAGCCGGCACCTTCTCGAGAGAAAGTCCTTTCGGTTCGACACACCAGAGCCAAACAAAAATAGGAACGATAAAGAAAACGGCAGCTACCATCCCAACAACCGCAGTAATGCCACGCCACGCGTAAAGTGGAACAACCGCATAGGGGCATAGCATGGCAGCGACCCGGCTACTCATCCCGATGAACCCCACAGCACGATGCCGGTATTCCGTTGAAAATACCTCTGCAGCGTATCCAGACCCTCCGACCGCCACAAGGAAATAGATAAAACAGTTGATCATGAAGCCATAAAAGACTGCCGCCTCGGTGGATCTGGCCGTCGGGTAGAGTGCACCGAAACACCCACCTAAGAGCAAGCCTGAGATGATGAGCGGCTTCCGCCCAATCCGATCGGCAAGCGCTAGCGCGGCGATGGCGCCGAAAGGAGCACCCACCGTCATAAAGGTAGTAATACCTAGCGAAAATGAGATGCCCAATCCCTGCTTTACCAAGAATGATGGAAGCCAGTTCGTGAAGCTGTACACAGCGAGGTTGAACGCTATAGGGATCGACGCCGTTGCCAGTGTACGCGACAGCATACCCTTGCGGAACAAAACGGAAAATGGGACCGAAAGTTTTCTAGTGTTCTGCCCAGCACTTACAGGGGTGCACGCCGTGTAGTGCTCGCCCTCAATTTGACGGACTGTTCGTTCAGCCTCTTCGAGTCGTCCCACAACCGCCAGCCAGCGGGGCGATTCCGGCATAACCCTTCGCGCGTACCACACAATGAGCGCTGCCCCGCCAATAAAAGCGAAACACGGCCGCCAACCAAGCGCCGGAATAATTAGATAGGCGATCAGATTACCC
>JBEKQR010000355.1:0-4982 GCA_049519515.1 Candidatus Korobacteraceae bacterium | reverse complement strand
GATGATGCCGATCAGCAGCACGAGCGCGCCCGACCAGATCCAGGAGACCAGCGGATTCAGGTGCGCCCGGATGATGGGACGATGCGTGTCGGGATTTTTGCCGGTATAGACCAGGTACAGGTCTTCCAGCATGGTGGAGTGGTTGGCGACGATGGTCGAGGTCTGCTGGCTGGCCTTGTAAAAGCGCTGCTCGGGATACATGGTGGCGAGCTGCTTGCCGCCCTTGAAGACGTCCATGATGGCCCACTCGCTGCCGTAGTTGGGCTTGTCGTCCTGGGTGTAGGAGCGGCATACAAGCGTGTACGGGCCAATGTTCATGCGGTCGCCGTAGCCCAGCTCCTGCTCCTTGTCCTGGTTGAAGGCCGCGCCGGCGAAGCCGATGATGACGATCACCACTCCCATGTGAACGATGTATCCGCCATAGCGGCGGGTATTGCGCCGCGTAAGCTGCACCATGCCGGCCAGAATGTTGCTGTTGTTCTTGCGGGCAATTACCCGCCCGCCGCGCCAGAACTCGCTGACAATGGTGGCAGCCACCAGCACGGCGAGCGAAATGGCCATCAGCGAATAGAAATAAGCGGCATCGTGCCAGGGCCGCATGCCGCCCGCCATGAGCGCAATGGCGGTGGCCAGGGCAAGAATGGCCGGGGTGCGGAAGTTGCGCTTCAGGCCGTCGAGCGAGGTCTTGCGCCAGGCCAGCAGCGGTCCCACGCCGGTCAGCAGCAGCAGCACCATGGCGATGGGCACGTTGACTTTATTGAAGAACGGCGGACCGACGGTGACCTTGGTCCCTTGCACCCATTCGGATAAGACAGGGAAGAGCGTTCCCCAGAGCACGGCAAAGCAGGAGACCAGCAGCAGCACGTTGTTGAACAGGAAGCTGGACTCGCGCGAGACCAGCGACTCCAGTTGATGCTCGCTCTTCAGGTGCGCGCGGTTGCGCACGAAAAAGTAGACGCAGGTGGCGAATATGAGCGCCAGAAAAGCCACGAACCAGGGGCCGATTCCCGACTGGGCAAAGGCGTGAACCGAGCTGACCACGCCGGAGCGCGTGAGGAAGGTGCCGAAGATGGAGAGCAGGAAGGTGGCGAAGATCAGCCACATGTTCCACATCTTCATCATGCCGCGCTTCTCCTGCATCATCACCGAATGCAGGAAGGCGGTGCCGGTGAGCCAGGGAAGCAGGGAAGCGTTCTCGACCGGGTCCCATCCCCAGTAACCGCCCCAACCCAGCACGGCATAGGCCCAGTGAGCGCCGAGAAAGATTCCGCAGGTCAGGAAGGCCCAGCCGACCATGGTCCAGCGCCGGGTGATGTGAATCCATTTCTCGCCCGGATACTTCATGATCAGCGCCGCCAGGGCGAAGGCAAATGGGACCGTCATGCCCACGTATCCCAGGTAGAGCATGGGCGGGTGGATGACCATCTCGGGATATTGCAGCAGGGGATTCAGCCCGTTGCCATCCGGCGGAATGGCGCCGCTGACCATCGCGAACGGATGCGCGGCGAAGTTCACCAGCAAGAGGAAAAATATCTGGACGGCGGCAATGATGACGGAAGCGTAGGCTGTCAGGCGGGTGTCCACCTTGTGGCGCAGGCGGAGTGCCAGCCCGTAGGTTGCCAGCAGCCAGCACCAGAACAGCAGCGAGCCTTCCTGGCCGGACCAGAGCGCGGCGAACTTGTATTGCACGGGAAGATCGCGGTTGCTGTGATGGAGGATGTAGGCGAGCGAAAAGTCGTCGCGGAAGGCCGAAGCGGCCAGCGCCACGGCGGCGGCGGTGACGGCAAAGAACAGCGCAATGCCGGCTCGCCGCGCGGTCTCGGCCAGCCGGTCGTCGGAGCGCACGATGGCCACTATGCCGGCGGCAAAGGTGTAGGCGCCAAGAGCCAGCGCCAGCAGCAGGGAGTAGCTTCCGATCTGAGGCATGAGAGAGAAGGTGGCCAGCGGCGGCCGTTTCCACCCCACCGCGCCAACCGCGGGCGCGCCGGGGACCCCGGTTGGGGAATATTGTGTCAGAAAGCTGAAGCCGGAGCAACTGCTCCAGATTTCAAATATGGCCCACACTTCACCCGGTACCCTGTTTTAGATGCAGGGATGCACGCGGGGGATCCTCCTTAAGTAGCGCCCGCGAGGGACCTGTTTCTGGCCGTTACAGAGACTTTTTCAGCAGCCTGCTAGCCGCTGCCTTTGCAGCTAGGTGGGACTGTTCGGGGGTGCCCCACCCTAGCTTCCGTTGCTAGGGTGGGGTTGTTCCGTTTCATCCGTACCTGGAATCAACCAATCTGCAATCTGAAATCTTTTTGTCAACCCCTCCGCGGCCCTCTTTTCTTAGAAGTCTCTGAAAACATTGACAAGATTTTGCTTCCCGCCATGTCACATTACCCCACCTCAAAATGCCATACTGGAATTAGGGAGCAGTGCTGGAGTCCAGCGAGCCGGCCTCGGACGGCTTCCTTTGTGGATTCAATAATTTGCCCGCAAGTATTTGGGTCTCAATAATTTACCGCTCCAATCATCATTAAAGGCAATAATTTACTTGACACACAAAGGTGAATTATGAAAACTAAGCTTGCCGTGACAGAGCAAAAAGAAACAGAGGTTTACCTCCAAAGCGTGGAAGCAACACGTCGGCTTATCGAACTTTTCAAGCGTGAGTTCGGTGGCGATTGGCGTGCAGCCTTTATGTCTACTGTGCGTATTACCGTTTCTGAGTAGTGCCGCCTACATAGAGACCGTCCAGTGTGGCGGCGACCTTTTTTAGGAATTCAGAGACTTTATCGCCTTCCGTGATCCAAGTTCTTGTTGATTGCTCTGGGCCCATCGCCTTGATTGTGATTTCAGTTGCCATTTGAAGCACTTTATCGTTCATCGCTAGCCTCCAGGTTTTTATGTCAGCACTAGCCCGCGTCGAACTTACTCAGCTTCTCGAACCAGTCGCAAACTTTAACGGTGAAGTTGTGGAGGTCCATGAGTCCCTGCACGACAGGCTCGGCGTTCCCCCCGCCAAACTTTTGAAACGATATTTGAGGAAAAATCTTGGGATCGCGCTTGAACTCAGCGGCAATATCGACGGGTACACTGCCCGGTATGCCGCGCTTGTAACTCACGAAGCGATTAAGGAGATCCATCGAGACGCGAACGGCTCCAGTGGATACACACAGAACGAGTTCACGGTGTTTATCGATGATATCCAATTTGTGAATGATCAAAAGAAGAGAGCTGATAGGGTCGGGGGTGTTGTAAGGCTGAAGCAACTCGATGAGAATCAACGCCCCAGGGTCGGAGATTCCCTTTACTTTTCTTTCGTATCCGGTGCCTCTCTTTTTTTGAACTGGCCTCACTTCAAGAATGGGGAATTCGATTTGGGATTTATGGGCCCGTCTGTACCATTCCCCGGAGAACTGCCAGATAATGTGATCAAGACACGACCGCAAATGATGGATAATTTCTCCAGCAAGTACGCTGAAGCGCTTAGGAATAGGGCGACTCGCGTGGTACTTGAATGCCTTAGAGAGAAACTCCTCATCCTCATTGGTGGAGACGACACGGTATTCGCCGCATTCAAAAAACCGTTTAATCTCCCCATCGAGATTAAGGATATTCTGGTGGGCCCTTTTTAGTTTTTCCTGAATACCAGTAAAATCGCAGTTCATTGCAATTTGCAAAACCGGCGTATGATTGGCGTATGAAGTCTAATCCAGAGCACAGTCCTGAGTACAAGAAATTCGACAGCGCTATGCGCCAAGCCTTTAGTGTGTCCAAGGCTGAATTGCAGCGCCGGCTTGAGGCTGAGAAATTGGCGAACGCAGGCAAGCCGAAGCGCGGCCCGAAGCCTAAGACTTCGGCTTCCGACCACGCTTCTTGCGAAAAGGATTAGACCACTGCCTGACTGCCATTCTTGCCGGTGAGTTCGGCAAAGGTGAGACGCTTCCCGTTGATTTGAGAGAGTGCGAGATTGAACCGCTCGGCATCGGTCACGCGGTCTTGCTTCTTTTTGCCGCCGCGATTGTTGTAGCGAAACATCTGCTCATCCAAGTAGCGGTCCAAGTGATAAGGCTCAACCGCAACGTAAGTCCCGCGCAGATTTCTCTTAAAAAGAGACCAGAAGTTTTCGAGTGAATTGGTATGCACTCGGCCATTAACGTAGGTTTCCGCATGTTTCACAACATCATGGACATAGCGCCAATGCAGCTTATCGTAAACAACCGCGTCATCGGTGTAGACGTTCGAACCGTATTTCACATTCTGGAAGATTTGCGCTTGGAGAGTGTCCCGCTTCACGTCCGGCACAATCTGGGCGCGGACTTCGCGGCCATCGCGATCCAACATCCCCAGCACAGCGGTTCCGCCAAATCCCGTTGCTTCGCGCTGCTGGTTATAGCGCAGCTTGCGGCCTTTGTGCATGTTCTTGGGATCAGGGCCCACAAACGCTTCGTCAACTTCAACTTCGGTTCCCGATCCTCCGATCTTGGTCATGTTACCGAACTTCAATGGACGCAGAACCGCGCGGAGCCGATGCAGCATGAACCACGCCGATTTCTGCGTTACGCCGATGGTGCGCGAAAGTTCGTAAGAGGAAACCCCATTCTTGCAGTTGACCAGCATCCACATCCCGATCATCCACTTGTCGAGAGTGATGGGCGAATCCTCAAAGATCGTTCCGACCTTGACGGTGAACTGCCGCTTGCAGCCCTTGCAGTACCAGAGCCAGCGCGTCTTAATGAACGAGTGCTTTGTTCCGCCACAGCGCGGGCAGGTAACGACGCCATCCGGCCAGCGCCAGTTCACGGCATAGACAAAAGCCCGTTCCGGGTCGGCAAAGTAGTTGATCGCTTGTTGCAGTGTTTTCGGGTCGTTCATGGCTTTACTCTCAATCACATACCCAGAGTAGCAGAACTGCCTTTGTGTGTCAAGTAAATTATTGCCTCATTAAACACATGAATACAAAGAATTTACTTCCGTACCCAGGGGGTAGGGTATGA
>JBEKQR010000354.1:0-5041 GCA_049519515.1 Candidatus Korobacteraceae bacterium | reverse complement strand
TTTGGATTGGCGTTGACATTGGAACGGCAGGCGTCAGGGCCGCCGCCTACGAGCCTGACGGTCAGTGTCTCGGTGCAGCCTCGCGTGAGTATGGGTTGCATACTCCCCGGCCCGGCTGGGCGGAGCAAGATCCCGCCGAGATTGTCGCCGCCATGGAGGCAGCGCTGCAGGAGCTTTCAGGCTCGCTGGCGCGCCACAACCGCCAGCCGGATGGCGTCGCCTTAAGCTCCGTGTTCCATAGTTTTCTGGCCTATGATCGCAAGCTGCATCCGGTTACCCGGCTGATGCCCTGGGCTGATAACCGCAGCCAACCGCTGATCACCGAGATGAAGATGATGGGACTGGAGTTCCTGCCGGTATACAGGCGTGTCGGCTGTCCGGTGCACCCGATGTACCCCTTTCTTAAGATAGCGTGGCTGCTGCAGCAACAACCCGAACTTCGCCGGCAGTCGCCGAAATTCGGATCGATCAAAGACTATGCCTTTATGCTTTTGACCGGCCATTGGGTGATTGATCGCTCCATCGCCAGCGGCTCCGGCCTGTACAACCAGTTGGCCCTGGAGTGGGACAAGGAACTGATGCAGTTTCTGGGGATCGCGGCGGATTCTCTGCCTGAGGTGGTGCCTACTACTTATAGCCGTCCGCTGAGTGCTGAAGCGGCGCGGCGAACAGGCTTGCCATCGGGACTACCCATCGTGATCGGCGCCGGAGACGGCGTGCTGGTGAACGTCGGCATAGGGGCCGTACAACCGGGACAGATGAGCGCCACGATCGGGACCAGCGGCGCGGTTCGCATTCTCTCCGATCGTCCGCGAACCGACGAAAAGGGGCGGACCTGGTGCTATAACCTTACCGATGATCGCTGGGTGCTGGGCGGGGCGATCAACAACGGCGGCATCGTCTTGCGTTGGTTGCGCGACAACTTCGGCCAGGCTGAGCAGGCGGAAGCTGAAAAACTAGGCGTCGATCCCTATGCGTTGCTGACTCAGGCCGCCGGCAAGGTCCCGGCGGGGTCGGATGGGTTGATCCTGCTGCCGTTTTTGCTGGGGGAGCGCGCACCCAACTGGAATGCCGATACGCGTGGTGTGGTGTTCGGGCTGACCCTTGGCCATGGCAGAAACCATCTCATAAGGGCAGCCATGGAAGGCGTATGCTACCGCATGAACAGCATTCTGCTTGCCCTGGAGCAGGTGGCCGGACCAGCCCGCGAGGTCAGAGTGAGCGGAAGCTTCACCCGCAGCGAATTCTGGCTGCAAATGCTGGCCGATGTATTCGGGAAAACGCTGCATGTTCCTGGTATCAGTGAAGGCGCCGCCTTCGGGGCCGCCGTACTGGGGTTCGTATCGGCAGGAGTGCTGCATGATATTGCCGATACCGGGAACTTGGTTGCGGTGGCAAAATCACTGCAGCCGGCGCCCGCAGCAGCAGCGTGCTATAAGCGGCTATACACGATTTACGAGCAAGTCTACTGGAGCCTGCAACAGGCATTTACGGAAATCTCCAGCTACCAGAACAAGCAGGCGCAGTGATTCAGGCGCAATAAGTTTGGGGGGCAAGATCTTGGGAAAAGTATTGATCACCGCCCGTTCGGTGGCAGCTAACAAAGAGGCAGCCGCGATTCTGGAGTCAGCCGGACATGAAATTGTGGTGCATACCGGCTCCAGAACGTTAAGCGAAGAAGAAATGCTGCGCGTCATTCCGGGCATGGACGCTGCCATAGTCGGACTGGACTCCGTGACGGCAAAGGTGCTGGCGGCGGGAGCCCCGAGGCTGAAAATAATAGCCAGAAATGGTGTCGGGTACAGCAATGTGGACCTGAAAGCTGCCGCTGCGGCGGGCGTCGTCGTGACCCTCACGCCTGGCGTCAATGCGGTCTCCGTGGCAGAGCTGGCAATAGGATTGATGCTCGCTCTGGCTCGTCACATACCACGGCAGGACGCGGATGTGCATAAAGGTGCGTGGAGTCGCGCCATGGGGCGTGAGCTGCATGGCAAGGTTCTGGGGGTAATTGGCACCGGCCATATTGGCGCGGAGGTCATCAAGCGCGCGCAGGCCTTTGGGATGAAGACGGTGGCCGTCGACGTCCAGCCACGGCCCGAGTTGTGCCAGAAGTATGGCGTGAACTATGTCTCCCGGGAAGAAGTTTTCCGTTTGGCTGATTTTCTAAGTTTGCACGTGCCGTCCACACCCGAAACCGACGGGCTGGTCAATTCCCGGACTCTACGCTTGATGAAACCGGCTGCCTGCATTATCAACACCGCCCGAGGCGAGCTGATCAACGAACCCGATTTGTGCGCGGCTTTGAAGAGCGGCCTCATAGCGGGTTTCGCCGCTGATACGTTGATCCAGGAACCTCCGCCCGCCAGTCATCCTCTGCTGTCATTGGCGAACGTTGTACTTACACCGCACTGCGGCGCCTATACAAACGAGGCCGTTGGCCGCTCCAGCACGTTTGCAGCGCAGGAGGTCGTAAGGGTCCTGCGGGGTGAACGGCCGCTGTATCCAATCGGCAAAATGGTAACTCGGGCGGGCGCGGAGGCTTGTAGGTATCGTTGAGAGGGAGCAGGGGCGACACATGACGGGATCGACTCAGGAGTTTAAGGCCGTAGGGCAGCAGCTTTCGTTGGCGAAGTATTCCTTTGGCGTTGGTGACCGCTTTGCCCGCCAAGCCAAAGCGCAACTTCGTGCCTGCATGCTTGCTGCACAGCATGGCGTAGAAGTCATTCCGGTGTGGAACAAATCCAATCGTGAACATCTCATCGTTGGTTCCGACCCTGGCAGCGTCCGTACTGCGGCCGAGGCTGCAGTGCGTGAACTTAACTGGACAAAGCCTTTCCACATCGATGCCGATCACGTCACGATGGAAACAGTGGATCGTTTCCTCGAAGCCAGCGACTTTTTTACCATCGACGTTGCTACTGCGATTGGCACGCCGGCAGCTGGCTCCGATGCGGAGCGCTTTGTGTTACAGCATCCTGAACTGCTGCGGCCGATAGAGCTGACCGGCCGGGAGCTCCCGCTGCAGATTTCACACTCCAAGATGGTACAGATCGCGCAGAAGTACCTGTTTGCGGTGCAGGCGGCGGGCCACATCTACCGTCACATTGAAGCGGTCAAAGGCCAGGGGAGCTTCATTACGGAAGTCTCCATGGATGAGACCGATTGCTCGCAAAAACCCGAGGAACTGCTCGTTATTTTGGCCGCGCTGGCTGAAGAAGGGGTTCCGATTCAGACGATCGCTCCCAAGTTTACCGGGCGTTTTAACAAGGGTGTCGACTATATAGGCGATCCGGAAGAGTTCGAGGCGGAGTTCCGCAGTGACGTCGCCGTGGTCGCATACGCCGCGCGCAACTATCCGCTTCCACCGGAGTTGAAGCTGAGCGTCCATACGGGAAGCGATAAGTTTTCCATTTATCCCGCCATGCACCGCGCAATGCGCGATTTTGGTGCAGGCGTGCACGTAAAAACTGCGGGGACCACATGGTTAGAAGAAGTTATTGGGTTGGCGGAATCGGGGGGAGAGGGCCTCGCGCTTGCCAAGGAGATCTACGCTCAGGCCTTCGCCCAGCGTGCCGAGCTTTGTGCGCCTTACGCTTCGGTCATAGACATCGATACCGCGAAATTGCCTCTCCCTGGAGACGTGAACAGATGGACCTCAGAGCGCTATGCCCGTGCGTTGCGTCATGATTGGCAATGCGCTGAATACAATCCCAGCCTCCGGCAGTTGATCCACGTCGGATTCAAAATTGCCGCTAAGCTTGGCCGGCGCTATCTGGACATGGTGGAAGCCTGCGAAGAGTCGATAGCGCGCAATGTCACTGCCAATCTATATGAACGGCACCTAAGACCACTTTTTCTGTAGGTGACTGCGAAAACGTGTTACCTTCGCCACCACAGCACAGGAGAAAGATCATGTTGACCAAGGGAATGGTCGTACTTATTACCGGTGCGGGACAGGGAATAGGCCGGGCTACTGCCCTCGCATTTGCCCGGGAGGGAGCTTCCGTTGTCGTCGTCGCGGACATAAACGAGACTTCCGCCAAGGCCACAGCCGGGCTTGTGAGCGCCTGCCCGGGGGCAACCGGCGTCGGCTTGAAGCTGGATGTTGCCGACCGAACCGCCGTGGAGGGTGCGGTAAAATCCATTGCCGACCGCCATTCCCGCATCGACGTGCTGGTAAACAACGCCGGCATTTGCCAGGCCAAAACGGACTTCGAGGCCATCACTGGCGATGACTATCACAGATCTTACGACATCAATCTGGTGGGAGCTGCCAACTGCATGGCGGCTGTCCTGCCCTACATGAAAGCCAACAAATCCGGGCGGATCATCAGTCTGGCGTCGCTGGCGGCCCACATCGGAGGCCTGGCCGTCGCCCCTACTTATTCTTGCGCCAAGGCGGCTGTCATCTGCCTGACCAAAAGCGCCGCCCGGCAATTCGCCCCATTCGGCATTCGGGTCAATGCCGTTGCCCCCGGCTTTATCCGCACCGCCATGACGGCCGGCTTCGCTCAAACTCACGATCCTTCCACGGTGCCGCTGGGCCGGCTGGGCGAACCGGAAGACGTAGCCGACGTGATCGTATTTCTGGCCTCCGACTATGCGCGTTACATAACCGGCGCCACCATCGACATCAATGGCGGGCTGTTCATGAATTAGCAGGCTACTGAAAAACTCGAATGCTCCATCATTTTTGAAAGGGCGCGGCTTTGCGGGGTCCCCGGCAAGCCCGCTTTTGGCTTGCTGGGGTGCCTTGAGCCGCGCCGTCACGGCCCTTTGTTTTCAATATCCCGAGCGGGCTTCAGTCCGTGAGGGATCTGCATTTGGTGGATACAGTGACTTTTTCAGCAGCCTGTTAGAGCTTGTTTTGGCAAATTGTCTTTGACGGGCATCGCTCCAGCCGCGTTCCGCAGCACGCTTAGAGCGGTTCCTTAGTAGTTATATCCGGAATACGGGCTGGTGAAGTAATCTCGAATGGCCTGGCGAAGTCTCTGTGAACACAACTGCATGCCGAGAGCCTATTCGAACGATCTGCGCTGCA
>JBEKQR010000353.1:0-5054 GCA_049519515.1 Candidatus Korobacteraceae bacterium | reverse complement strand
TGATGAGTACCAGTATCCAGGTTAGGAAGTAGATGGTTATGATGCGTCCGACAGCGCCTTTCGTCAGTTCGGCGCTGCGCTTGAACGCCTGCTTAGCCTTGATCTCTTCGAGCACCACCGCAGGTACCGCCAGGCCGTACTTGCCTCCCCAGTAAATCCCCGGGACGATCAGCAGGATCAGGCCTACGCCGACCCTGAGCCCAAGCCCGATGGAAGTGTAGATGACCCTCCCGATCTTACCCCTTACCCGCGCAAAGCATGCGCTAATGGAACCCGGCTTGTCGAGATAAGCGTCGGAGACCCCAAATGTCGTGGCGGCAGTGGTGATTGCGCTCACAACTACAAAAATAACCATCGACCCAACCGCAACCACAAACCCGAGAAGACCGAGCAGGAGACGATTCGGTCTGGTTCCGGCAACTGCGACCAGCAGGAAAAGCTGCAATACAAGCAGGCAGACCTGCGGTACCGCGGCGATGCCCGCGAACAGCATGAAGTGCTGGCGGTAGGTTTGAAACGCTCTGTCGAGCAGTTGACCAGTGGTGAGTGGGCGAAGAGCAATGGACATGTTCTGCTCCTCCGGAACATCAGCGCGATAGTACCATCGGCAAGTGACCAAAGGAAGAAGCTTTTATCAAACTATCATGCGCAAGCTAACAGGAACGAGTCACCACCCGCGGAGCTCGTGCTTCCGATCCAGGACAGAAGCCGGTTTCCGAGACAGGTGAAGTCAGCGGCGACATAGACATGCTCCCATGGTGATGAAGCTCACTGCGGCGGTTTCCGCCCATGTGCCAAGTTGGGCCCATTCTGCGCCCTGGCTCGCGATACCGCTTATCGTAGCCGTTATGGTTGCGTGGAGGAGTTATTTGCCGCGAAAGAGAAAAACCAATTCGATCACCAGGATGATAACGACCATCAGTTCGAGCGCAAACGCCCGTCCCTGCTGGAACTGCTCCACCATGGAGCGATAGAGTTCGTCGGCTGTCCGCAGCTTCCGGTTCACAGGGTCTTTATAATCCATTACGCCGATTTTCGTGGCGGCGACCCGGTAAAGCCGAGCGGGAAACATATCGCTCAGAAACTTGATGGCATTGTCGACGCGCTCCGCCAACTCGATCACTTCCAGCCGGACGGTTTGCAGGCGAGTGGCTTCCCGCGCCAGACGCCAGCGCCTCAACGCGCCCGTGCCGCAATCGAGCGACCGGTAAACACCCTCCAATTCGCGCGTAAGCAGCTCGTCGTAGTGGCGGAACTCCAGCAACTGCGAATTCGCATATTCGAGCACTTGGATCGCTGCCTGCGCTCCCGCGGCTGTGTCGTAAATGAATGCCGCGTGCCATCCCACGACCGCCAGGTCGTTTGGGTAGTATGACAGGCTCGATTGCAACACGGCTGCCCGGATTTACCTGCGTGAGAGCACAACCGGGCTCCAAAATCAGCCAGACGGAGCTGTTTCAAAAAAATATGGGTTCGACCGCTTGGCAGCCAACGAAACCGCTCGCGGGCAAGTACAATTTAGAAGTATTGGAGAGCGGTAGAGAGGACCCCTATTGAAACGGGTTGGGTAGAGCCGATACCTACTTCTGAACGTTCCGCAATAACTAGGAGTACATCAATGAAAAAAAATTGGTTGCGCATTGCGGGGATTGTGCTCGCGGTTTTTGTCGTGATCGTGATTGCGCTCCCCTTGCTGATTAACGTGAACAGCTACCGCCCGAAGATCGAATCGGAGGCAAGCAGTGCACTGGGGCGCCAGGTCAGGGTCGGCAATATGAGTTTGTCGATTCTCTCTGTTAGCGTCAAGGCGGACAACATCGCGGTTGCGGATGATCCCGCCTTCGGCAAATCACCGTTCATCACGGCGCAATCGCTGAAAATTGGCGTCGAACTGATACCGCTTATTTTCTCGAAGCAGCTGAATGTGACCGAGATTGTGCTGGAGCAGCCGCAGGTCACATTGCTCAAAGCAGCCAACGGGACCTGGAACTTTTCCAGTCTGGGCGGAGCTTCGACGAAAGCAGCGGCGCCCAAGTCGGGGGCGTCGGGGCCGCCGAATCTCTCAGTGGGCAAGCTGAACGTGAACAACGGCAAGCTGATAGTTGGAAAAGCGAATTCCTCCGCCAAGCCCAGTGTGTACGACAAGGTCGACATCGCGGTGACGAATTTCTCCGCCACTTCACAATTCCCGTTCAAGTTCTCAGCGCAGCTGCCCGGCGGAGGGGAGGCAAGTATCTCGGGGAAAGCCGGCCCGATCAACTCCGCGGATGCCGCCAAGACTCCGCTTGAGGCCGCGGTCAAGATTGACAAGATGGACATTACGGCCTCCGGATTCATCGATCCGGCAAGCGGCATCGCAGGGCTGGCAAATTTTGATGGGACACTAAACTCCAATGGGAGCCAGGCAAAGGCCCGCGGAACATTCACTGGCACAAAGATGAGGTTCTCGCCCAAGGGGTCGCCTGCTCCCAAGACCGTTGTCATCAAGCACGCCGCGGATGTGGACCTCGATAAGCAGTCGGGAAGATTGACAGAAGGGGATATTGCCATTGGCAAGGCACAGGCTCATCTGGCGGGAACATTTCAAACTCATGGTGAGACGCAGGCAGTAAATCTCAAGCTGAACGCCTCCGATATGCCAGTGGACGAATTGGAGCCGATGTTGCCATCATTGGGCATAATGCTTCCCTCAGGCTCGCAGCTGAAGGGTGGCACACTGTCGGCCAACCTCGACATCACCGGACCTTTAGACAAGCTGGTCATCGCGGGTCCAGTGCGGCTCGCGAATACCATCCTGTCTGGCTTCGACCTGGGATCGAAGCTGGGAGCAATGTCGGCATTTGCCGGAAAGGCAGTTTCGAAGCCCGATACCTCGATTCGCAATTTCAGCCTCAACGCGCGCGTCACTCCCGAAGGCACACAGGCTGGCAACATCAACCTCGACGCCCCCGGCATCGGCGTAATTACAGGAGCGGGGACGATAAGCCCGGCAGGAGCGCTTAATTTCAAGATGCTGGCGAACCTCAGCGGGGGTGTGGCAGGCGAGTTAACCAAGGTGGCCTCCGTGGGCAGCGCCAACAAAGGCATCCCCTTTGCAATTGAGGGCACAACCTCGAACCCGCACTTCATTCCAAACATTGGAGGGATGGCCGGAAACGTCGCTAGCGGCGCAGTAAAAAGCGTAACAGGAAAGCTTCCCGCAGGGGTGCAAAAAGTTCCAACAAGTAAGTTGGGCGGCTTGTTTGGAAAGAAGAAGTAGGCGTAACGCTCCTACTTAGTATCTGCAAAGCCGTCGCCTTATGTTTGAAGATTACACGACTGGCTCACTTACTCGTAATCTTCATTGAGAGAGCGTAGAAATGCCGCAAGGTACACTACGTCGAGGTCATCGAGCGATATGCCGGCGATTGCCGGATCGCCGTTCCGCAGTTTGCCGAGACGGGCGAGTGCGGAGACTCTCTGGTAAAAGATGAGTACATCCTCGATGGTTTTCGCCTGGCCCGAGTGGAGATAGGGGTCGGATTGCCCCAAGTCACGTACCGTAGGCGTTTTGAATAGCGCAATAGTGCGCGGCAGTATCTGCTTCGGAGCGCATGATGAACCAGGCGCGCACATGAGGGCTTGCATTGGGCGTTGCGGCTCGGGAAAGTCATCATTGGCGTAGATGTTCCACATGCCCAGATCGACCTTGCGCGGGTCGGAGATACTGGGGATGGAGCGGAACACCTCCGATGCATTTGGGTGCCGGGGCGTGACAGGCAGAAAGGCGTTGGGATTGCGCTTCCTCTCCCGATAACCGGGGATGGCGAGGCGCGCGAATGCGCCCATGCCATGTATTGCGTCGTATTCGTCCTGGGTAGCGCCCGTGTTGTGAAATTTGAAGTCGGTAAAATGCGGCGGCGTGTGACAGGCGGCGCAGTTGCCCGGATGATGAGATCGCGGGAGATCCTGATTCATTTCCGTTGCGCGAAGTGCGCCGGCAGCTCCAGCGAAGACAAGAATGAAGACGCCCAGAACGATCAGCAGGGCCGCAACGATGGCCGGATTGTGGCGATGGGCAGAGAAAAAACCGAGCCAGACAAGGCCGAACCCCGGCAAGACAATGCCGTACAGGAGAGTGGCCGGCGGGCTGCTTTGCCGGGTGGCGGTCTTTGTGGTCTGCGGACTGAGCCGAAGAAATATCTTGAGGCCCTCCAACTCGTTCCAATTGAACACAAACTGCTGGTCCAGGAAATACTTGAAATGGCCATCCTTCGGGCTTACCCACTTTGGGTCATGCAGCAGTTCGAGCTGATGCAATAGTCGTTGTGAATACTGGAGGTCCGTCTCTCCGGGCGCAGGCTTTGCCGGCAGACCGTTCTTTGCCAGGAAAAGGTCGTAGGGAGTGCCGTTATGCCGGCCATCGCGGTCCCGCGAAAAAGTTAACGTCTCCAGATAGGCCGCCATGATACGAGCAACCGCGTCCACGATCTGCTTGTCCGATGCTTTCGTTACATCGATGCGGAATTCTGCCGGCAAAACACGATCAGGAGACTCGTATAGCGGGGTTGAATTAGGAGAGAGTTCAGGCGCTTCGCTGAGCAAAAGTTTTGCGTAGGAAACTCCGCCGTACGTCTTGGCAAGCGGTCCTGTTCCGTCGTCCTCGCGAATCACGCGGGCGATGTGCGCGATAGCTTTGCCGCTCTCGCCAGGAAGCCAACCGAAGTTGCGTCCGGTGAGCGTGCTGAAGACGAGCGTGGTGGCGTTAGTAAACTCGCCGTCACGATGCAAGAAGCGCAACGCGGGAGGAGCAATAAGCGAGTCAACCAAGTTGCTGGAATTCCGAACCGTGGTCAGTTGCCCATCCTCACGTACCGGGACAGAACTGCGAGCTGCAAAATCAGCGTAGTTCCGACTGCCAACTGGTGTGACCATTTGGCTCAGTTCTTCAACAAAGTGACATGTCCGGCAGTTCATGGATCTTCCACGGTACGGATTGGGCACCTCCCCGCCAGGCGCTCGTGGAACCCTAACAACTTCCATCAGTGGATCACTCGCCGTAGCAGGCAGATTCA
>JBEKQR010000352.1:0-9550 GCA_049519515.1 Candidatus Korobacteraceae bacterium | reverse complement strand
CGCAACGCCGGCGCTGGTTGGGGGTCGTCCTGCAGACTCGGCCCTTGACAGACTGCGGAAAAACGCGCCGAAGCAACAAGCGAGGCGCTATGAGATGTGGCTACTATAGGGGCAGCTAACAAGATCTTGTAGTCACACCCGCGCAGAAACCTGTTTTTCCGCAGCCTCATTAGCCCCTGGGGGAACACGCCTTATTCCCCGGGAATGTTTTTGAAACAAGCTCTAGTCATAACTGACCCTTGTCTATGGGCTGGCTGCCAGCCGATGCCGGTGCTGATGCGCTACGTGCGAGCGCCTCCGTGACAATTGCCTGAGCTTCTTCCTGGACCCGTCGCAAATGCTCTTGGCCCAGGAAGCTCTCGGCGTAAATCTTGTAGATCTCTTCGGTGCCCGAAGGACGGGCCGCGAACCAGCAATCCTTCGCGATCACTTTAATCCCCTCAATCGGGTTGCCGTCTCCTGGAGCTGCGGTAAGAATCTGCTGCACCTTCTCGCCTGCCAGGTGGGTAATGCGAATGTCACCCGGAGACAGTTTCTCCAACGCGGATTTCTGTTGCGATGTGGCCGGAGCGTCTATGCGTTCATAGACCGGATCCCCCAGCTCGCGGGTGAGTTCGCGATAAATTTCGCCCGGATCTCGTCCCAGCCGCGCTGTCATCTCCGCCGCAAGCAGGCAGGCGATGATCCCGTCTTTATCGGTGGTCCACACGCTGCCGTCGCGGCGAAGAAACGACGCGCCTGCGCTCTCTTCGCCAGCGAAGCCCAACCACCCGGCCAGGAGACCTTCGACGAACCACTTGAAACCTACGGGCACTTCGTAGAGCCGGCGACCGAGCTTGCCGGTCACCCGATCGATCATGCTGCTGCTGACCACGGTCTTGCCGGCCGCGACGTTTTTGCCCAGGTTTTCGCGATTCGCAAACAGGTACTGAATACAAGCGCAAAGATAGTGGTTTGGAGGGAGCAGGCCAGCCCCCTTTGTCACCACGCCGTGTCTGTCATGGTCGGCATCGCAGGCGAGCGCAATGTCGAATTTGTCCTTCAACTCAATGAGCCTCTGCATGGCGTAAGGAGAAGAGGGGTCCATGCGAATTCTGCCGTCCCAGTCGACCGTCATAAACCGGAACGTCGGGTCTATGGCTTCGTTTACAACCGTTAGGCTGAGACCATACCGTTCGGCGATGCGCGGCCAATAATGTATTCCCGCCCCGCCGAGCGGATCGACGCCGAGCGTGATCCGGGTCTGCTCGATTGCTTCCATATCGATCACGCTCGCGAGATCGTCGACGTAAGCGCGCAGGTAGTCGTATTGGTGCACTGTAGACGCCCGCAGCGCCTTCGCCAACGGCATCCTCTTGACGCCGGCCAGCCTGCCCGAAAGGTATTCGTTGGCCTTGGATTCGACCCAGGCCGTCACGCGGGATTCGGCTGGCCCACCGTGGGGAGGATCGTACTTGAAACCGCCATCCTCCGGGGGATTGTGGGAAGGCGTGATCACGATGCCGTCGGCGAGTCCTGCCCGCCGTCCGTGATTGTAATGAAGAATTGCGTGGGAAATGACCGGGGTTGGCGTATACGCGGTATCTTTGGAAAGCATCACTTCCACGTTGTTTGCGGCAATCACTTCAATCGCGCTTGCGCAGGCGGGCTCGGACAGCGCATGAGTGTCCATGCCAAGGAAAAGCGGCCCGTCAATATTCTGCCATTGGCGGTAGGCGCAAATCGCCTGAGTAATTGCCAGGATGTGCCACTCGTTGAATGCTCCCTCAAAAGCGGATCCACGATGGCCGGATGTGCCGAAGACGACACGCTGTTTTGAATCGGTTGGGTCGGGTTGGAGCGTGTAATAAGCAGTCACGAGCTTCGGAACATTGACCAGGATCGACGGATCAGCCGGTTTCCCGGCCGCTGGATTAACGTTCACTTGTCACCTCTAGCAGGATTCGCTGGATTAACGTTCACTTGTCACCTCTAGCAGGATTCAGGATAGTCGCCACATCCAAGTCCATCAAATCGCTAATTCTCGCTGCTTCCAGATCCGCAGGCGGATACCGGAGCGTAATATCAGGCCTGCGCTCATTGTTTTCCGCGGGTGGTTCCAGGGACTGGTTGCGATGCGGCCATACTATTTTCAGATTATCGTCAGGAGAGAGTATGTTGTACGTCTCTCTGGCGCGCGCAGCTTGCGCCCGATCCGAAACTGCTACTGTCCGGATCTTTCAGAAGGGACACCTGCTGGCCGAGATTGTTTGTGCCCCCAAGCCTCGCCTGCAGAAGCTGGTGATACCCCTTGCGTCGAAGCTGCGGGCCTGAGATGCGGCCGTCTGGTTCCCACCATGAGCCAGCACTTCTTATTGGCCTCGTTCCAGCCTAACGCCACTTACCATACCCTAGGTTGATATATTCGTAGACGCTAACCTTGCGATTTGCCATCGTTCCTCCTGGTAGCTAATACTGAGTGTTTAAAGGAACAACGATTTTGGTAGTTAGTGGTAGCAGGTGTCTCCACTAACTGCTTTATAATCAACGCAGCTGGCCGTCCCTAGGGACGCCGCAAAATGGCCTGGGTCATTGATGCAGGTCTCAATAAATCCATGTCATCTTTTTTGTACTCTGTGGGTAGCTTATCCGGCATTTTGAAAAGGGCCTCCGAACCATGACCGAAAGAGAACTCCTGGATTTGCGCAACGCCAAGTGGCACATCGCCGGCAATCCGGTGCGCACCCTGGAAGAGGCGCGGGAGTTCATTGAATCGGTGGGATTCTGCCTGATGTATCCGTTGCGCCCGCCGGTATTCGCGCCTACCTTCATCGGCGCCTACGCGGGCAGCGCCCGCGACCTGCCCACCTGGCAGCATGCCTTCGCCGACGCTCGCGCAACCCAGGCAACGGAGCTGATGGTGCGGCTGCTGCGCCAGAAGTTCGCCTTCGAGGCCAATCCGTTCGGGGAGACCAGTTTGCTGATCGCCGCCTCGGTGTTTTCCTATTTCTATGGGGTGGTGGGCGACCGCAATCCGCGCCAGGCGCCCAAGGCCGGCTCCCGCTCGGAGTACTCGCCGCTGGCAGTGCATGTGTTCGAGGCCATTCAGCGCCGGGGCTCAATCTCCAAGCCGCAGTTGAAGGAGCTGCTGGGCGGCGATCTGTCGGCTGCGGCCCTCGACCGCGCCCTGCACGAACTGTGGTCGCGGCTGCGGATTACGCGCGTCGATTACAATCCCGAGGCCGGAGCCTTCTGGGATGTCCTCTTCCGCTGGGCGCCCGAGCCGGTGCGTGAAGGCATGAACATATCGTTCTCCGAGGCATTGACCGCGCTGGTTTCGAAATACCTGGATTGCGTGGTGGCGGCCGAGCAGAGCGAAGTAGAGGAGTTCTTCTCCCATTTTGTCGGGCGCGTTCGCATTCGCGATGCCATCCATGCTTTGCTGGCCGCGCGGGAGTTGCAATTTATGCACGTCGCCGGGCGGACCCTGTTGCAGGTCACCCCGCCGCGCTCCGCGCAGCCACCGCGTACTCCGCGGACGCTACGCCAAACCACGCCGGCGAACCGCCGGCCGGCCACGCCCCGGCAAACTCAGCCGCCGGCAGAGGAGAAGAAATGAAGGCTCCGCGCCGCCAACTGGTCATCGCCATCGACGGCCCTGCCGGAGCCGGCAAGAGCACCATCGCTTCGCAACTGGCCGGCAAGCTCGGCTATGTCAACCTGGAGAGCGGCGCCATGTATCGCGCCCTCGGGCTGAAGGCCATCGAGCGGGGCGCTGCCGTAGATGAAGAGGCGGCCATGAAGGCCCTGGCCGAGTGCTCGCGCATCGAACTGCTGCCCACTCCGGACGGCAACCGGGTGCTGCTGGATGGCCGGGACGTCTCCGCCCGCATTCGCGAGCGCGATGTGGCCGATGCCGCCTCGCGCCTTTCCGTGCATCCCGCGGTGCGCGCCTGGATGGTCGCCCGCCAGCGCGAAATGGGCGCCCGTGGCGGCGTCATCATGGAAGGCCGTGACATCGGGACGGTGGTCTTTCCGCAGGCGGAAGTGAAGATCTTTCTCGACGCCGATCCCAACGTGCGCTCCGGGCGCCGCATCCTGCAGCACGATGCCGCCGCCGATCCGCAGCGCGCGGCCCGGCTGACGGCCGAACTGCAGGAGCGCGACCGGCGTGACAGCACCCGCGCCGCCGCTCCGCTCGTCGCCGCCCCGGACGCCGTCCACATCGATTCCACCGCGCTCACCGTGGAGCAGGTTGTCGCCGAAGCCGAGCGCATCGTCAGGCAGAAACTCGCCGCCCTCGGCGCCAAGTAGGCGGCGCCCGCCGACCGCCATCCAGCTACATACAAGTACATGTCCCGTAGCCGGCTGTACTTTCGTGATTTGCCGGCGCCGGAGAATAGAGAAATCATGTTAAGCACGGGGACGTGTCGTCGCCATTCCACCTTAACCAGGCGCAACGCCGGCGCTGGTTGGGGGTCGTCCTGCAGACTCGGCCCTTGACAGACTGCGGAACGCAACGCCGGCGCTGGTTGGGGGTCGTCCTGCAGACTCGGCCCTTGACAGACTGCGGAAAAACGCGCCGAAGCAACAAGCGAGGCGCTATGAGATGTGGCTACTATAGGGGCAGCTAACAATATCTTGTAGTCACACCCGCGCGGAAACCTTTTTTCCGCAGCCTCTTTGAGTCGTTGACACGAGGTCCCTGGCGCGTCCGGTGTTGGCGCGCCGGGTGGGAGTGCGGCCGACGGCCATGGGATCAAGCCCGACCGAAAAAACCGTGCTGTGCGTCGACGACGAGGAATCCATTCTCTCGCTGTTGCAAACTGTCCTGGAAAGAGATGGATATGCCTGCCTGGGCGCCAGGGACGGCCGCGAAGCCTTGGCGGTGGTGGCCGAACACCAGGTGGATGCCGTTGTCCTTGACTATTCAACGCCAGGAATGAGCGCGGAAGAGATCATCCTGCGGATGCGGAGCCTGCGGGCAGGCACGCCGGTCATTCTGTTCTCGGGGGTACTGGAAATCCCCCCTAGCACGCGCGCGCAGGTGAGCGCGTGCGTCGTCAAGGGCGAGGCGCTGACCACCCTGCTCACCGAACTGCGGCGGTCGTTGCGCGCATACCGCACGCCCTATGCCGTCGTGCGCAAGTTCTCCAGATACCCGGCGCAGTTGCCGTTTGCGGCGCTGGTAAAGCAGGCCGGCAAGACGGCGGTCATCCGGGGTCTTTCAATCGATATCGGGGAAGGCGGGATGGGCGGCAGAATGGCGGGCGAAATCGCGTGCGAGCAAAGGGTGGTGATTTGCCTCTCGGATTCGCGGCTGCCCAGGCCGCTGTCGCTCCAGGCCCGGGTCCGCTACCGCCTCCGCGATACGC
This sequence comes from Candidatus Korobacteraceae bacterium, assembly GCA_049519515.1. Taxonomy (GTDB): domain Bacteria; phylum Acidobacteriota; class Terriglobia; order Terriglobales; family Acidobacteriaceae; genus CAWBRT01. The sequence continues at coordinate 4,196 of JBEKQR010000352.1, read as the reverse complement.
ACGGATTCGAATTCCTCAATATAAGCGATACGGATAAAGTTCGCGTGCAACGGCTTTGCCAAAAGCTGGCGACGGCCTGAGCGTTCGCGCCCTACATATTTATCCACACACGAAAAGCCCCGCTGGGTGCCTTCGCGAGCGCAGAGAGCTAGGGCTGACGTAAGAGACCCTTTATTATCAATATTCCGAGCGGGCTTCAGCCCGCGAGGGACCTGTTTCTGGCCGTTACAGAGACTTTTTCAGCAGCCTGTTAGCTGCCGGTTTTCCATGAATGCCGGGTTGCGATTCTCTCGACGGCGTGATCCACCACGCGCTCCAGCTCGGCGGCGTACTTCAGCGGGCGCGCCTCACGCAATCTCCGTTTCGCCTTGGCAGGGGAGAACCACGTCGGATCGCGGTGGAATTCCAGCGGCGCAGCCAGTTCCAAGACCCGGCACAAAAAAGCCTCCACAGCTACTATCCTCGCTCGATGCCGCAGGAAGCCGTTTCCCTTGACGTGCAGATACTGCGTGAACGAAGACGGCTCGACCCTGCCGCGAACCCCGGCTTCCTCAAATGCCTCGCGGGCAGCGGCCGCGGCCCGGCTGGCGTCGCCATCCACGCCGCCTTTGGGGAAGGTCCATCGTCCGGTAGCGGTCCGAACCAGAAGAAACTCCACTTCGCCACTGGCGTCCAGGCGATAGCAAATGGCCGCCACTTTTGGAGCCGCCTGTGTCCAGCGGAAATGATCAGCAGTTCTGGTAATGCGAGTGTGGTTACGAGCAGTAGCGAGCACCGAGGTCCCCTGGGATAGTTTCGTTAGTTCGCGGCGCGTCTCCGGATAGCCGGCCGCACACGGGCGCGAACACTATCAGCATATGGTGAATACATTTAAACAGTATTAAATCACCATTAACACAGGGTTAAACGTTTCGTGAGCCAGGATTGTCAATAGGCATGCGGATTCAGTGATTTATCTAGAGCACGTTTTCTTCTGTTTTTCATGATCCGTTTACTAGGTATTAAACAGCTGCAGGCATCATACAGGCATGTCGGATGTCACTTGCGACACTCTTATCCTCTCCGACCTGCACCTGGGATCCGAGCTGAGCCGTGCGCGCGACGCACTGGATTTATTACGGTCCGTGCAATACGAACGGCTGATTCTGCTGGGCGATATATTCTCCGACCTGAACTTCCGCCGGCTGACTAAAGAACACTGGAAATTTCTTTCCTACATCCGCAAACTCTCGAACCCGAAGCGCAAGGTGGAAGTGGTCTGGGTCGAGGGCAATCACGACCGGGGGCTCTCGACGGTCATGTCGCACCTGGTCGGAGTGCCTGTCTACCGGCGGTTCGTCTGGGAATACGACGGAAAAAGGCACCTGGCAGTGCACGGACACCAGTTTGACCGTTTCGTTTCCCGCAACCTGCTGCTCAGCCGCTTCGGAGAGTTCATTCACCGCGAGGTGCAGAGAATTGACGGCCGCTCGAAGGCCTTCTCGCGCTTCCTGGACCGGTTGAATACGCGCTGGCTGCGCCTCTCGACGAAGGTCGCCGCCGGCGCGATAGCTTATGCGCGGCAAGGCCGCATCGACCGCGTCTTCTGCGGGCATACGCACGTCGCCACGCACGCCGAACAGCACGGCATCGCCTACTACAACACCGGCTGCTGGGTCGACGTCAACCCAACCTACATAACCATTGGCGAAGAAGGAGTTCGCATCCATGTCTACACCCGAGCTGACGATAATTATTCCGGCGAAGAACGAAGTCCGGAACCTGCCGGCGCTGCTGGTTTCGCTCAGCCAGCAGGACTACCAGCTTTTGCCGGCTACGACAGTCTTCGTTGCTGACGCCGGCTCCACGGACGGCACCGCCGAGCTGGCCATGCTGTTTGCCGACAAATTGAGAATCTCAGTGATTCCCGGCGGATTGCCGGCCGTGGGCCGCAACCGGGGGGCCCGCCTGGCCACTACACCCTACATCCTGTTCATCGACGCCGATATCGAACTCGCCGATGAAACCCTGCTGCGCCGCGCCATGGCGACGATGAAACAACGGCGCCTGCACTGCCTGACCACCAACATCCGCTGTGCGGAGGGCGGAGCGCTCGATCACCTGATGTTCGTGGGGAACAATCTGGTGCAGCGGACGGCCTCCTGGGTCAAGCCCTTTGCCACCGGGATGTTCATGCTGTTCGACCGGGCAAAGTTCCAGGAGCTGGGCGGCTTTGACGAGCGGGCGATGTACGCGGAGGATTACCTGCTGAGCAAGCGCGTGAGCCCGCGCCGGTTCGGCATACTGCGCGGGCACATCCGCACTACCAACCGGCGGTTCCGCAAGATGGGACACATGAAGATCGCGCGCATGTTTCTCAACACCGCATTGCACACCTTCGATTACCGGTACTTCCTGCGGGACCAAAATTACTGGAGTGAGCCGTCGCCCTCAGCGGCATCAGAATCATCAAGGTTGCAGCACGAACTCAACTAGCTGCTGCAAGGGACGGGCGGGTCGGAGAACCTGCTGAGCTGCTCGTCACTTAATCCATTTTGATGGACGATATCGTGGTACAGGGTTGCGCTCGGGCGCGGGCGCCGCATTTGCGTTTGCGGATCGAGTTCGTAGAGCCCGAAGCGCAGGGTCCATCCCTCATTCCACTCGAAGTTGTCCACCAGGCTCCAGTGGAAATATCCGCGCACGTCAATGCCGCGTGCTATCGCTTCGTGAATACGCCGGATACTTTGCACGATCACCCAGGGACGGATCCGGTCGGCGCGGTCCGGCACGCCGTTTTCGGTGATGTAAAGCGGCACCCCGAGGTGGGCATAGGCGCTGGCGGCGCTGACGATCGCCTCCGGATACGCCTCGCCGTAGGGAAGTTCGATACCGTGATCGCCTTGCGGCGCCCAGCTTGGAACATGCAGCCCGCCGGTGCGCCGCGACGCTTCGTTCCACGGGGCGCGCACGTGCAGCCGGTTGTAGACGTTAAGGCCGATGAAGTCGACTTTTTGCATCACCTCGGGGATCTCAGGCGCCAGCGCTCCGAAAGGAAACTGCAGATTTCCGCAGGTAATCAACTCCAGGGAAGCGCGGTTAAATACAGCGTCGTAAGCGTAAGCGGTTAGACGGTCGGCGGGGGAACTGCTCGCCGGCTGGAACTCGGCCCAATTCGTCGCCAGTCCAACTGCCGCGCCGGCCTGCAATGCGTGAATGCGCTCATAGGCGAGCGCATGGGCGCGGTGCATGTTGGCCATCACCAGCGCATAATCCTGGAGGTGGTATCGCAGACCGGGCGGAAACTCGCCGAAGACGTAGCCGAAAACGGCGTACACGTTCGGTTCGTTGAAGGTCAGCCAGTCATGGCAGAAATCGCCAAGTTCTCCGACCAGGCGTTCGGCAAACCGGGCAAATTTCGCGGCCGCTTCCGGGACGCAGAATGCGCCGGACGCTTCAAACCACAGCGGATGCGTGAAGTGGTGCAGGGTGACGAAGGGGCGCATGCCACGCTCCACCACGGCGCGCAGCAAGCTGCGGTATCGCGCAACAGCGGACCTGTCCCACTCGCCTTGCCTCGGTTCAATGCGTCCCCAATCGACGGAGATTCTGAGCGCATTCAATCGCAACTCGCGGCAGCGGTCCAGGTCCGCCTCCGCCTGGCGCCACCAATTGCAAGCTGTCCCGCAGGCATCTCCCGAGCGGATGCGGCCCTGCCGCTCCCATTCGGCCCATTGGTTGTGAGTGTTGCCGCCTTCAAATTGATGGGCCGAGCTCGAAACACCCCAAAGAAAACTGCGCTCGAAGTTCAGCACTGGCGGAACAGGACGCTTGCTGGGCGAAGCTGCCGAGCGTCTGAGTTCGATATAGCCGCAAGGCTTGAGTTGCTGGCCAGCATGGCAATAATAAGATGCCCGATCTTGGTTGAGGTTAGGTTAATACGGTGTTAAAAGGTCCCTTCTAGTACTCTTCCATGCTCTTCAGGCGCCTCACTGGCTCAAGCTGCCGGAGTCCTGGCAGCCGATCTCAGCCAATCCTCCATTTGCTGATGATTGACTACCCCCGCCGGATGCCTCACCTTCGCGAGGGCAGCGAGCTAAGAATCTGTCCAAGAACTGTGAATTGCTAGGTGGAAGCCCACGCCTTTAGGCGTGGGAAGCAAAGCTCAATAACAAAACGCCTTTAGGCGCTGTGGATACATCGGCACGGCGGCTAAA
>JBEKQR010000351.1:0-5108 GCA_049519515.1 Candidatus Korobacteraceae bacterium | reverse complement strand
GTTGTCCCTGACCTTGAATTTCGGCATTATTCAGGGCGGCATCGCACTGAACATCATGCCCGATAAAGCGACTGCCCAGGGAGACATCAGAATTCCACCAGGGAACACCGTTGAAGAGGTGGAGCGTACGCTCAAAGCGATGGCGGGCGTGGTTGAGGGCGTATCGGTAAGGATAATTCATTCCTGGGTTCCTAACTGGTCCGATCCAGCTGATGCGCTTTTCTCGTTGATTTCGAAGAATGCCCGGCAAGTCTGGAATGAAGATGTTGCGGTCACGATGCGGGTCGGATCGTCAGACTCCCGCTATTTTAGGCTGAGGGGAGTACCGACAGTAAATTGTGGCCTAAATGGTTTCAACCTGGGAGCTGCTGATGAATACGCTGAAATCAGCGACATGGTAAACGTAGCTGAAATTCATACGCTGACCGCTTTCGATTTTCTTGCATAGAGCTGTCGAAAGCTCAATGCCGAAAGCGGTGTTCCTGAACAGGAGAGGCTAGAAACAAGCATCGATGCGCCCAACGCGACCGATGCCTTGCCAAACTGGGCCAAGGCTGGGCAGTGCCCTGTCGAAAGCCGCAGTCCTGGCCCAGAACTTGAGCAAGCATTGAGCTTTGAGCCTGAATAGGGGGAAAAGTATGAACCAGGTCTGCCATCCGGGAACTATCGCCGTGCTACAGCCAGAGTCCGGTAAGCCAGGGGCCGCTCCCAAGAGCGTAAACGGAGGGACTGGATTTTACGTTCCTGCCACCCTTGAGACGATACGTTGGGGAATATTGCCAAATGCGCTCGCAAAGCCGGTCCTCACGGTACCTGCCGGCTCAGTCGTGACTTTCGACACCATATCTCACGAAGGAATGCTGGAGGATCAGGGCAGAGATCCGATCAAGTTTTTTGGCCAGTTCGGCATTGAGCGCGAGGATGTTCTGGAGGATGTCCAGGCTCTGGCAATGTCTGAGTTGGAGCATGATTTTGCGAAGGATGGGCCCCATGTTGTAATCGGTCCGGTCGAGATCCAAGGCGCAGAACCTGGAGACATTCTAAAGATTGATATGGTTTCCTTCGCGCCGCGCGTTCCATACGGAGTTATCGCAAGCCGTCATGGCAAGGGCGCTCTTCCGGGGGAATTTCCCGACACGCCTGCACCAGAAGCCGGAGCACACGCCTCGTGCCCGGAGCTTTATCACAATGTATTCCACCTTGTCCGATTGGGAGCTGAAGGTAATAAGCTCTTCTGCTTACTTGAAGACACAGACGGTCGGGTGCTGTCGTTTCCAGCGCAACTATTCCAAGGGACAATGGGCGTTGCCCCGAGTGTCGCGGGACGCCTCAACTCAACTCCTCCAGGGGTCTTTGGCGGCAATATTGATCTCAAGTACTTGACCGCTGGCTCAACGCTTTACCTGCCGGTACAGGTTAGAGGAGCAATGTTTTTTCTAGGAGATCCCCATTTCGCCCAAGGTAATGGGGAGGTGGCATTAAGTGCGGTAGAAGGATCTCTTCGAAGCACTCTGCGTCTTACTGTACTCAAGCTTGGGCAGCCAGGCTACCCGTTCAAACGGCAGCTCGAATCGCCGTTTGCGGAAACAGCTGCCTATTGGATTCCGTTTGGATTACATCCGGATCTCAATGAGGCGATGAAAAGGGCCGTCCGCAATGCGATTTGCTTCCTCTCGGATACGCAAGGACTTACGCCTGCAAGCGCAATGGCTTATCTGAGTGCGGCAGCCGATTTCGAGGTAACACAGGTGGTCGACAAAACCAAAGGAGTCCATGCCCTGATAAAGAAGGATCATTTTCATTACCGCGACTAAACTTGTCGCCGGAGACGATGGAGCACGAAAGCGCGCAGCGGAGGGACTAAAAGGGCCTGCGGATGCCGATGCTACAGTTCCAAGGACATGCAGAGTTGTAATGCTTCGTACTTCTGAAAGCGAGCGAGGAGCGCAATGACGAATCTAACCCGCAGTCAATTGTCACAGAAAGTGCGCACTAATTGTGAACAGACAGCGCAGGTATGCTCTCAACTTGTGCAAATACCCAGTGAGACTCCGCCTTCGGATACCCGTCAAATTGCCGAGGTGGTTGGCAACATGCTCCGGCAGGTTGACGGCGCCGAGGTATCGTTTCATAGCGCTGCCGATCCCATACTCAACGTCGTTGCGAGGATCAAAGGGAGCAGCCTGGGCAGGCGATTGGTGTTCAATGGCCACCTGGATACGTTTCCGATTGGTGAACGTGATTCATGGACTGTTGATCCCTTTTCCGGTGCCATTAAAGAGGGGCGACTCTACGGCAGAGGCGCCGCCGATATGAAGGGCGGCATCGCGAGCTATATCAGCGCAATCAACCTGCTGTCGCAATGCAGGGAGGCATGGCGTGGCGAACTGGTTATCACTCTTGCCGGAGATGAAGAATCAATGGGAGTGAGAGGAGCGAAATATTTGCTAGACACTGTCCCCCATGCTAGCGGCGACGCCATGATCTCTGGGGATATTGGAACTTCAAAAGTTTTGCGCTTCGGAGAGAAAGGATTGCTGTGGTTTGAACTGATCGCGGTTGGCAAGCCCGGCCATGGAGCTCATGTCCATCGCGGAGTCAATGCCGTAGAACGCCTGATTGAAGGGATGATCCGAATCAGAGATGGCCTGAAGAGCCTGAGCTTTAAATCCCCCGACAAGGTGACGTCCGCCATCGAGGCAGCCAGCAAGGTATCTGAGTCTTACTCCGGCGCAGGAGAGACGCGGGTCCTGCAGTCGGTTACGATCAATTACGGTGTGATCGAAGGAGGTATTTCTCCCAACCTCATACCTGCCAGGGCAATTACCAAAGGGGACATTAGGATTCCTGTTGGGCTCACAATCAAAGAGGTTGAAGCTAGAATTCGAGACATCGTAAGTGTGAGTGAAGGTCTTTCCTTCAAGGTAATCACCGCCTGGGAGCCCAACTGGTCGGACCCTGACCATGAAATCTTTTCTCTTACTGCAGCCAATTGTCGGCAAGTTTGGGGGACTGAAGTCGTTAATACAATGCGCGTGGGAGCCTCTGACGCGCGACTCTATCGCCTGTTAAAAGGTGTCCCATCAGTAAATTGTGGCCTGAACGGCTATAACCTCGGCGGACCCGACGAATATCTGGAAATCAGTGACCTGATGAAAGTTACTGAAATCCATACTTTGACTGCGTTTGACTTTTTGTCTCGCGCATAATCGGATTCAGTGACTATTAACGATTAAAGCTGGCGGACCGACTTGCGCATCTCGTCTGCCTCTGGTTGTTTTCAACGTGAGGAAGGTGATGATTATTAGCGAAGTCCATGCGCTCACTAATGCCGAACTGCAAGCCCGTAAGGAACAAGCTACGCCGCGAGGGATCGCGGTAACATGTGAATTCTTTGTTGTGCGGGCGGAGAATGCAGAATTGTGGGATGTGGAGGGCAGGCGCTTCATTGATTTCTCAAGCGGAATTTCGGTCAATAACGTCGGTCACCGGCACCCCAAAGTCGTGCGCGCAATACGGCAACAACTCGATTGCTTTATTCATACGGCCTACCAGGTTGTGCCTTACCCGTCTTTGATTCACCTGGCTGAACGTATCAACCAACTTACCCCAGGAACACATCGCAAGAAAACGGCATTCTTCAGTACCGGCGCCGAAGCAGTCGAGAATACGGTAAAGATCGCGCGTGTTGCAACAGGCAGACCAGCGATCATTAGCTTCACCGGCGCCTTCCACGGCCGCACTATGATGAGCATGGCCCTGACCGGAAAAATGGTGCCCTACAAGGTGGGCTTTGGGCCTTTTCCGGGCGAGGTATTCCACGCACCTTTTCCCAACGCCCTGCATGGGGTATCTGTGGAAGATTCGCTCGCAGGTCTGCAGTACCTATTCAAGGCAGACGTCGACCCAAAGAGAGTAGCAGCTGTCCTGTTGGAGCCCGTACAGGGCGAGGGGGGATTTTATGTAGCGCCCGCGGAATTCATCCGCGCGGTGCGCGCCCTGTGCGACCAGCATGGAATGCTACTGATTGCCGATGAAATACAGACTGGCTTTGGCCGCACCGGCAAAATGTTTGCGATGGAGCACTACGAATTAGCTCCAGATCTGATGTCAATTGCCAAGAGCTTGGGTGGTGGCCTGCCGATTTCGGCGGTCTGTGGGCGCGCCGAAATCATGGATGCGGCCCTGCCGGGAGGTTTGGGTGGAACCTACGCCGGCAATCCACTGGCGGTGGCGGCTGCGCACGCGGTGCTTGACATCTTCGTCGAGGAGGACTTGGTAGCGCGCGCTAATTTGCTCGGCGAACGCCTAAAGGTCAGACTCAGCAAATTGCACAACTTCGTACCGCAGATAGCCGAAGTACGTGGCTTGGGAGCAATGGTGGCGATGGAGTTTTGCCACCCGGGAACCAGCAACCCCGATCCAGAATTCGCAAAAGCGGTGCAGGCGCGCGCCCTGAACGGGGGGTTGATCGTGCTACTCTGCGGCGTATACAGCAATGTGATCCGATTTTTGTTTCCACTGACCATTCCTGACAACGTATTCGAAGAAGCATTAAATATCCTGGAATCGGCTTTGCTATATGGTCGCCAGGTTATAGCAACGGTTTGAAGTTTAACGGATTCTTGAATAGCCCGTACCACATTTGTATAAAAGCTGTATAACAGAGCCGCTGGAATCTTTGGGCACTTAGCGCAGCGCGGCCCGCTCCGCCGCCGCAGATTAGGAATTGTCATGACCAAACAAGAAATCATCCAAAAGCACAAGCAGTACCTGTTCCCTTCCGTCAGCAACTACTACTCCGATCCCCTGGTGACCGACCATGCCAGCATGCAGTACCTGTGGGACGTGGACGGCAAAAAGTATCTCGACTTTTTCGGCGGCATTGTGACTGTCTCCGTCGGCCACGCCAATCCGCGAATCACCTCCAAGATCAAGGCGCAGATCGACCGCCTGCAGCACGCCTCGACGCTGTTTCCCAACGAGGCTATCGTGGCCCTGGCGGAGAAGGTCGCGCGCCTGACACCGGGTGAAATCACCCAGAGCATGTTCACCAACAGCGGCACCGAAGCCAACGAGACGGCCATCCAGCTCGCCCGCGCCCATAG
>JBEKQR010000350.1:0-5112 GCA_049519515.1 Candidatus Korobacteraceae bacterium | reverse complement strand
CGCCGTTCAGAATGATGGAAACAATCGGCGTCGGCGTATGGACGTGCTGGCCGATAAGAACATTGTCCAGTACGGAGAGGCTCTTGAATAACCGGATATTCTGAAACGTCCGCGCGATGCCGCGAGGCGCGAGTTGCGCCGGGCGTCCGAAGGGCAATATAGCGCCGCAGACCGTGATTTTGCCTATGTCGGGTCGCATCAGGCCGGTGATCACGTTGAAAAGGGTCGTCTTGCCCGCGCCGTTCGGGCCGATGATGCCGTGGACGGTATGCGCCGTCACTTTGATCCAAACGTCGTCCAGAGCTTGCAGTCCGCCGAAGCTTTTGCCGATCCCGCTTATTTCCATAATGTGCGTGTCCATTATGGGTGCTCCTCCCCGTCAGCCGCAGCCGATGCCGGCTCGCCCCTTCGCTTCTTCATAATCTCTCTGACATTGGCCGCAAGTCCCACCAAGCCCTGCGGCAGGTAGATGACGGTGAAGATCAGAATGCCGCCATAAAGAATCAGGCGATAAGCCTGCAGAACCCGCAACACCTCCGACAGTCCGGTCAGCATAAAGCTGCCGACGAGAGCGCCGGCGATGGTGCGGGTGCCGCCGATGACCGACATGCACAGGAAAGTGACGGAATCATCGAAGGTAAAGTTGTCGGGACTCGCCACTCCGGAAAAAGCTCCGTAAAGAACGCCGGCCATACCGGCGTAGACGGCGCTCAGGATAAAAGCGGCGCTCTTGTAGCGATTGACGCGTACTCCCATCGCTTCGGCAGCCAGTTCATCCTCGCGAATGGCGGCGAAGGTCCGGCCCACTTTGGAATGGGCCAAGCGGTAGGCGATATAGGTTCCGAGCAGAACAACCGAGAAAATCAGGTAGTAGAATTGCGGCTCCGAAGAACACTGCCAGGCAAAGAACTTTGGCAAAGGGATGCCGGTCAACCCTGCCGCCCCTCTCGTCACCGGCGTCCAGTTGAGAAGAACCAGCCGGATAATCTCCCCGAAGCCGACCGTAGCCAGCACCAGATAAGGCCCCGAGAGTCTCATGGCGGGAATGGCGATGATGGCGCCGCACGCTGCGCTGACCACCAGCGCCGCTATCGCTCCCACCCAGAATGGAGCGTGCAGATTGATGGCCAACAAGCCTGCGACGTAGGTCCCCAACGCAAAGAAGCCGGCTTGTCCCATCGAAACCTGGCCGGTATAGCCGGACAGGAGATTGAGGCCGATTGCGATCAGCGTGTAAATGCCAGCCAGGTTGATTACGTGCAGGTAGTAGCGGTTAGTGACCAGTACCGGCAAGAACAGGAGGGCTGCAACCGCGGCCAGAACGATCATCCTTTTCCCCGTCTGCCTTATTGTCATTTCCACCACGCTGCCAATCAGACTCTTTGCCGCGTCTTTCGCAGGAACAGGCCGGAGGGCCGCAGCCACAGAACAAGTATCAGCAAGGCAAAAGTTATGGCATCGCGGTAACCGGAGCTGATCTGGCCTCCGGCCAGCGACTCAACGATGCCCAAGAAGAATCCACCCGCTATTGCGGCAGGAATATTGCCAAGGCCGCCGATTACCGCCGCGACAAATCCTTTGAGTCCAATCCCCGCTCCCATGTTGAAGGTGACGAAGAAGACAGGGGCAACAAGGATTCCGGCGGCAGCTCCCAGCGCCGCGCTGGCAGCGAAAGCCAGAGCGTCGCTTCGATTGGTGTCCACTCCCATGAGAACGGCCGCGTAGCGATCCTGCGCCACCGCCCTCAGCGCCTTGCCTTTTCGAGTCTTCTGCAGAAGGTAGTGCAGCACTGTCATCAAACAGATGGCCACGAAGACGATGAGCAGGTCCTGCCAGGTCACACTCAAGTCCCCGATCGTCATCGGAGCAGAGCTTACGGGAGAAGGGAATATCTGTGCCTCCGGCCCAAAGATTACCAACGCTAGGTTGCGGGAGACGATCGCTACTCCCAATGTAGCAATCACCACGTTAATGGGCGGCGCCTGCCGTTTACGCAGAGGGTGCAATATGCAGAGCTGCACGACGACACCGATCACGCCGACCAGCAACATGGAGCCGAGCGACGACATGGTGAAGCCGGCGTGCAGGAACTGGAACAGTCCAAAGCAGATATACGCGCCCAGCATCACCATGTCTCCCTGAGACCAGTTCAGCACGCCAGACGCGGTGTAGATCAGGCTGTAACTCAACGCCACGAGCGCGTAGATCGCCCCTATCGGCAAACCGTTGAGCAGATATTGCATTGCGATTTCACCAGGTACCCACGGGTACGTTTGCGAATTGCGACCGACTCGCGCCCGCCCGACCCTCAAGAAAAGCGGGCGCGGCGCTCAGGCTGACGCCCTTTGGCAATGAGGGATCCTTTAGCTCCCCGTAACTGTTTTCAGCAGTTCGAATTTGTCGCCCTTGATGATCGTTATGAGGAGATACTTGCCAACGTCGTCGCCTTGCGCGTTGAATTTCGGTTCTCCGGTTACCAGTTTCAGGCCGCCCGTCTTGGTCAAAGCGTCGCGCAACGCGGCCGGAGCGGTACTATTGGCCCGCTTGACGGCATCGGCGATGATGTACACGGTGTCATAAGCTTGGGCGGCATGAGGAATGGGGCTCTCCTGGAATTTTCCCTTGTACTTGCCGACAAAGTCTTTGACCGTGGGATTACTGGACTCGGGCAGGAACGTTTGCGTCAGCACGAGCCCCTGCACTGCATCGCCGCCGAGCTCAATCAGTTTTTGCGCGGCCATTCCCGAGGCGCCAAACAGCTGCGCGTTGATGGCAAGCTGCCTGGCTTGCTTGGAGATTAATGCAGCTTCGGTATAGAGGCCCCACAGGAAAATTCCCTGGGCGCCGCTCGACTTGATGGTCAGCAGTTGCGGCTTGAAATCCTTGTCGCCGTTGTTATAGGTTGGGCTGGCCATCAATTGGAGTCCTTCCTTTTGGATGGCCGCGGCCAGCAGTTTCGCGCCGCTTTGTCCGTAGTCGTCCGCGGCGGTAAAAGTGGCTACCTTCTTGAGTCCCAATACATCCTTGGCATATTTGATCAGTGCGTTCGCCTGGAATTCATCGTTCGCCGCTGTGCGGAAGATCCATTTGTTGCCCTGTTGGGTGATCGATGCTCCGGTGGAGCCCGCCGTGATCTGCGGAATACCCGCGCGGTCCGACACAACCATGTCGGCCAGCGTCGCCGAACTGTTGATGGCCCCGATTATGACGTTGACCTTCGATTGCTGGATAAGCTTGTTGGTGGCGTTGGCTGACTTGGTGGGATTGCCCTCGTCATCCTCGAAATAGACTTCGAGCCGCCAGTCCCCGGCCGCCTTGTTCGCGTTGATCTCATCGACGGCCATCTGTACCGCTTTGTGTTGTCCCTGGCCAAGCTGGGCTGCGGTGCCGGACTCCGGTCCGACCACGCCGATTTTCAGGACCTTCTGGCCGGAGTCCTGGTTGCAGCCGGCGAGCGCCACAACAAGACTTAAACCCATTAGAAGCGCCAGCGGCGCAAACGAACCCTTCATTCTCGACATCGTCTCTTTCCTCCCATCATTTTTGTGGCGATTCACGATTCCTGTAATTGACGGATCACCTTCACTAGGTTGTTGAGCAAGTGGCGATGATACTCTTCTCCATTCTTAGCGCTGGTTTTGCTGGGCGTGCCGGTAGTGCCGCCGGCAACTTCGACCGACCTTTGCATCCCCTTTGCCGTGTTGGGCACGTAACAGAGAGTATCCCCGGCAAACGCCGGGTCCACGGAATAGAGATCGTGCTTGGCCACGGGATTGTCCCGGGCCTTCTCCAAATGAACCAGATTGGGAGCCTTGTACAGCATGTGGGCAGTCTCAATCTCTTCAGAGTGGCCGACTGGACCAACCCCCAGTTTGCCGACAAGCTCCTTGGACATGTAGGCGGGATCGAACAACACCACCTTGACTCCCAAGAGCCGCTGCGCTCTTTCCGCTGCCAACTGCAGCCATGGGATGTTCACAATCCGGTGTCCGTTAATGATCACAAAGCTGGAGAATCCGTGCTTGTGCAGCGACTCGACGACGTCGTAGATGAGCTCGATCAGCACCTCGGGTCGGACCGTAATCGTTCCCGGCAGCACCATGTGGTGGGGGCTCCAACCGAACCAAACGGGTGGCGCGACAATAACGCCCGCTTCTACGGCGGCGTCTTCGGCCAGCATCATCGCGACCATGGTGTCGGTACCGAGCGGCAGGTGAGCGCCATGCTGTTCCGTGCTGCCCACCGGAATAATGATCACGTCTTTGGCGCGCTGGCGACGCTCGGCTAGCTCGCACCAACTGTTTTCGTGTAACCAAACGCTCATACGTCTCCTTTTTGGCCCTGGAGAGTTCTAGGAGAACCAAAATAAAGTCGGCGTGGATACTCGCCGGCGTTCTTTCCCGTCCTCGACCAAATTCGCCAGCAGCTCTCGGATGCTCTTCAGGCTAATCTCGTCGTGGCGACAGACGAGCGAAACGAGATAATCCGAACGAGAGCTGAAGTCAGTCTTCTTCCATGTAAGCAAGCCAAAGGTAAGTAATTCTAGTGCCAAGACTTGTACTATGCAATCCATTCCAAGCCAAAATTCGACGCCCACTTGCGCTGTGCCAATCCTCTGGGACTGAGAACCCAGAATCGGATCATCCTCTTTGAGCGCCCCTGCTCGGACCCCGGAGGGCGGAATTGACCGCACCACGCATTGAAGACCTGCAGCTTAGAGGTGAGGTCATCACCGCGATCTCGTCGGCAAGGGTGGCCATGTGAGAACGACTCCTGTGCCGGAATGGGTAAGAGCAGGTGTGGAAAATTGGGTTGCAGCTGCTGGCATCACTACTGGTCTCCTGTTACGAGTCGCCGACTACATGCCCGCCCGGCTGCCGACGATCATTGTGCAATCGCGAGTGAGGACACGACTAGGATCGAGGCTGGCCCGAAGTCGCGTTCTGGGAAGTCAGCCGTTGTCAGTGGCAACAGCTCTGATTTCCCCGAACGCGGTTTCGGGCCAGCGGAGGTGACGTGCTACGTGCTACCCTGCTTAGGTTGGGGCCTGTTGTTACTTCCGGCTCCCGGTTAGCCGGCCATCTGGACTCAATTTTGCAAGCGTCGGGTGGT
>JBEKQR010000349.1:0-5122 GCA_049519515.1 Candidatus Korobacteraceae bacterium | reverse complement strand
AACGCTCGTTCAACTCGTCTTCCAGGAAAACCACGTTGGGCGTGCCATCTGCATGGGACTTGTCGTTCATGCCGTGGTCGCCCGTGATCCCCACCACCGCGCCGAGAGCAACCATTCTAGCCACGCGGTGATCGATTGCCCGATGAAACGCATTGCTCTCCGGTTCGCCGGGCGCGTAGCGGTGTTGCACCAGGTCGGACAGAGAAAGATAAAGCAAATCCGCCGCCCTGCGTTCCAGCAGGCGGATGCCGGCATCGAGCACAAAAATCGACAGGTCGGGATCGTACATCTCGGGCTTGGTTCGGCCGACCATCTCCTCGACGCCGGTAATTCCGTTTTCCTCCATCGTGCAGCAATCCGCGCATTGAGAGGAGAACGAAATCCCCTTGAGATTGTGGGCCAGCATCTTGCGGAGTTTGTCCTTGGCTGTCACGGCCGCCGTTTTCACGCCGGCCTGCGAGAGCGCTCCCAGGATGGTTTCGCAGCGCAGCAGATGCGCGTCGACGACCATGATTTCCTTGCCGGTATTGCGGTCGAGATAGTAGTTGCCCGAAACTCCGTGCACCGATGGCGGAACTCCGGTGACAATCGAGGTGTTGTTGGGATTCGTAAATGTGGGGACAACCGCGTTGGCGGCCGCGACAAATCCCTGAGTCTTGAAGTTCGAGATTGTGTCGAAAATGCCGTCGGCGATACCGCGCTCAAGGTATGCCAGATCGAACCCGTCGACGCAAATAACAACCGTAGGCTGACCCCGCCATTCGTAATGGCGTCCGTTGACCGCAACTGTTTTTATCACCCTCGGACCTCCGCCTCCATAATAGAACAGGCGGATTCGACCCTGAGCGTGCCTGCTTCGATAGCAGCTTTCCCAGCAAGCGCATATGTCGCGCTTGATGGGACACCGTTCAGGGACAAACGGCCGCCCGCACCGCCTTGCGCTCTTCCGCCAGTTTCAATCCCTTCGCCAGATCGGTCAACGGGAGCTTATGGCTCACCATCTCCCCGAAGGGATACTTTTCCCTGGTTCTTTCGATGAATCCAATTGCCTCGGCAAGTTGTAGAGCGTCGTAGTTATGGAAGCCGCGTATGGTAAGCCAGCGGGTAATGACCTCGTAGGCATCGACCTCAACTTTGGCTTCGGGAAAGACGTTTCCCTGCCAGCAGTACTGGCCTCCCTTGCGCAGCATCTTCAAGCCCGCGGGAAGGACCTTGGGGGTTCCCGCGAGTTCAAGAACCAGATCGGCGCCCCAGCCTCCCGTGTGGTCCATCACAAACGAGATCACATCGCTATCCCGCAGCTCCCTGGTATTTAAGACTACATCTGCGCCAAACTTCTTCGTCATCTCGAGTCGCTCGGGCACAACATCGAGGATGATCACCTTTCCCGCACCGCGATCCTTGGCAACGGCGCAGGCGTAAATGCCGAGCAGGCCCGCGCCCTGAATCACGACATGGTCCTCGGCTTGAAGCTTGACGCCGTCGTATCCCTGCATAACGGTGGCAAGGCCGCAATTAGCGGGCGTAATCTCTTCTTCCGAGACGCTCTCCGGAACCTTGAATACGAATGTGCCGGGAATAATATAGCAGTACTCCGCGTACCCACCGTTCAAGTGCGGGGCAGCGGCGCAGGTTTCGTGGCCGTACTTGAACAGCTTCACGCACTTCATGGGAAGCGCTTTGATCTTGCAGAAATAGCAGTTTCCGCAGTTAGCGAAGATCGTCCAGGTGACGCGGTCGCCTTCTTTGAGTGGCCGTCCCATGGTATCGGCGGTCACGCCTTTGCCCAAGGCGGCGACTCTTCCGGTTATTTCGTGGCCCAGAATAATGGGAACCGGCGCGGGCCGCGCTCCCAACGTGGTATGCAGGTCGGAGCCGCATATGGTCGACATTGTCACCCGAACCCACATCCCTCCTGGCCCGGGGGCATTAACGGGGTACTCCCGCAATTCCAGAGGGCTGCCGACCGCGGTAAAGACCATCGCTTTGCTTATCATGTTCCCTCGGTTACGGACGCTCGCCGCGGCTGATGCGGGAGGAGATGATGTCGATCACCGGCATCAGGTCAAATACGGTGTTGATGATGTAATGCGGGCCTGCAGCCTCCAGGCGCTGCCTGGCGGCCGCCAGCAGGTGGTCCCGCTCCGCCGCCGGCAAAGCATCCAATTGTTGCTCTGAAAGTCCGACTTCGTTGCCGGAACGAAGGATGGAAATCGTCCACATGCCGGCGTTATGCCCCTCTTCGACATCGACTATTGTGTCGCCCACTTTGACAAAGGAACTCATCGGGTAGACGCCGAGATGGCGCGCGGCATAGAACGCCATCCACGGGTAAGGCCTCCCCTGGCTCACCAAGTCCGGAGTAACCCAAAGATCCGGGCAATACCCGGCGGCGACAGCGCTCTTCTTGAGTGTGTCCATCATGCCGGCGTCGAAGCCGGTGGTGTTGGCGAAGGGAATTCCGCGGCGCCGCAATTCCTGCGTGACCTCGACGACTCCGGGAATGAGATCGCAGTGGGGCGGATTTTCCACCGCCTGCTTCATCATGGCCGGGAACTGGTTGTAAAGCTCGTCCAGGAGCTCGCGAGTTGGCTGCTGGCCATTCGCCTTGGTCCAGCGGGCGCAGATCGCCGGGTCGGTGAGCATCGCCCAGAGATGGTCTTTCTTGTGGGCGCCCATAGGCCGCCGCGCCTCCGCTTCCGAAACGGTCACCCCATGACGCGCGAAAAGCTCGACAAAGGCGATCACCGGTCCGCGGCTTCCATAGTCGAGCACCGTGCCGGAGACGTCGAATATCACGGCACGCACGCCGCTCTGTAGATTCTGTGAATGCATAGGCTCTCCTGAATTTATGAACTCGATTTCCAGTCTTTCAACGAACAACGGCCAGGCGCAGCTTCGGGCGGGCTTGACGCTACACCATGACTTTTCGCACGTGCGCCGATCCCATGTCGATCAGGCTGCAAGTGGCGATCACAATGAGGATCACGGCGCACGTCTGGCGAAACTGGAAGCCCTGAATGATTTCCCAGAGCACCATCCCGACGCCCCCGGCGCCCACCATTCCCACCACGCTCGCCGAACGCACGTTCGATTCGAAGCGATAAAGTGAATAGGAAACCCAAAGAGGCAGCACCTGCGGAATAATGCCGAAAGTAATCTCCTCGATTGCGCTGGCCCCCGTAACCCGAATGCCTTCGACCGGGCGGGGATCGATCGCTTCCACAGCCTCTGAAAAAAGCTTGGCGAGTATGCCGGTGGTATGAACGAACAGCGCCAGAACACCGGCGAACGGCCCCATGCCTACCACCACTACGAAAAGCATGGCGAACATCATTTCGTTGATGGCGCGTGCCGCGTCCAGCGCCCGGCGCACCGGCTGATACAGCCACCATGGAGCAACGTTCTTGGAGGCCAGCAGGCCGAAAGGAACGGCAAGGACCATGGCAAGAAGCGTTCCCCAAATGGCGATCTGGATAGTGACCGCCATCTGCTCGATGTAATACTTCCAATCACGAAAATCGGGCGGGAAAAAGTCTATGGCAAACTTCAGCATGTTTCCCGAGTCTTTGACCAGGAGCATGGGGCGCATCTCCGCGCCTCGCCAGGCCCAGACCAGCACGGCAATCACCGTGCCCCAGGCAAGGGCCTGCAAGACCGTTCTCTTGGGAGCGCCCCGCATTGTGCGATCTAGTGTTCCCAGGTGCGACTGATCAGCCATAAAACACCTGCAAGCAGGAGAAGGCATCAGGCGTGGCCTGACGCCCTTCCGCGGTTATTTGGATGGTTTTTGTGCTTTCACTTGCTTTTCCAGGTCAGCCAGCTTCGCATTGATAGCGGCGAGTTGGGCCTGCTTCTCTTGCGGTGCGATAGTCTGGCTAGTTTCGATGTTCATCTTTTGCTTTGCAAGTTCCAGTTGGCGAATCGGGATGAGTTGCGCATCGCTCGACTCGCGGAACGGCAGCCACCCCTGGGCAAGATGAGCCAGCACCTGGCGCTGACGCTCCGCGTCGGGGCCCTGCTTGCCGTAGCCCAGAATGAAGCCCCTGATCTTGGCCTTCATATCCGGCGAAAGGTCCTTGCGCCAGACCAGCGGATCGTTGGGAATGAGAGGCGATTTCCATATGACCTTGATCAGCGCGGCTTTTGCCGGCTGTTCTTTCTGGAACCTCGCCAGATCCATGGTGTTGTTGGTGGCGAAGTCCACCTGCTTGCTCGCAACTGCTAGCAGATTCGCCTCGTGACTGGCGTTGCGGACCATCTTGAAATGGATCTTGGGATCAATCTTGTTGGCGGCGAATATGTAGTAGGCGGGGACCAGGAACCCCGAAGTGGAGTTAGGATCTCCGTTGCCGAAGATATACTTCTTGCCGTTTTTGAGAATGTCGTCGACGCTGTTGATCTCGCTGTCCTTGTTAGTGATCAACAGTGACCAGTAGCCGGGATTGCCGTCCAGGGTCATTGTCCGGGCAAAGACCTCTCCATTCGCGCGATCCGCGGCTTCCATGGCCGATTTGTTGCCGAACCAGGCAAGCTGAACCTTGTTGAAACGCATTGCTTCGATCACGGTGGCATAGTCTGTGGCGAAAAACGCGTTTACCTTGACGCCAAGCGCCTTGGACATGTCATCGATAAATGGCTGCCAGTAGCTTTTGACATTGGGAGCCAACTCGGCTGGAATGATACCGAAATTCAACTCCGTAATCTGCTGAGCCTCTACGGGCGCCGCAGGAATCAACGTCGCCGCCAACAATAAAACCGCAAACAAAGTGCTGGTCAATTTTCGAAACTGCATCATGAATTCTCCTCTACAGAAAAGCGGTTTCGTTCCGGCAAATTGCCGATCGAATTACCTCACTTGCTTTTTAGAGCCTCCGGAGAAGGTCGCGAGGCCCTCGTGCTCAGCCGAGATCGCTTGCTTCGGCTCCATCGAAGGCAACATGGGCCTTTGCTGGCGGCCTCGGGATGGAAACGGAGCCTGCCTGATCGAGCGCCGGCAAATCCGGCTCCGAGGTCGCGCTTTGCGGCTGTGAGGAGCGGCAGCAGTATATTTCCCCAAGCAGGTTCGGCCTAAGATCCGCATTGGTGCCGTCGTAGACCACTCTTCCATCCCTCAGACCAA